>JAYEOV010000024.1:0-4450 GCA_034723315.1 Candidatus Omnitrophota bacterium
ATCCCCCTAACCCCCTTTTTCAAAGGGGGGAAAGTCAAAGGGAGGAAAGTAAAAGCGGGGAAAGTCAAAGGGAGGAAAGTGTGCTTATTTCTAAATGGGTACTGTATTAAAAATAAGATGAAATAAATAATAGATCATCTCCCCCCTTTGAAAAAGGGGGTTAGGGGGATTTAGGATGTTAAAGCAGTAGCCGGGGTTTAAACCCCGGCTGCATTGAATGGTATCAAGTTGTTAATGAAAGTCAAAGAGTTGAAGCGTGATATATTATTGCTACTTATTGTTTCATCGGGCGTCTTCCTGTTTAACCTCGGCGCGGGGAGTCTCAGCTCCTGGGATGAAGCTTTTTACGCCCAGGTCTCCAGAGAAATACTGCAGACGAACAACTGGATAGATCTCAGTTGGGGAGGTTTTCCATGGAGCGACAAGCCCCCGCTGTATATGTGGGCGACAGCCGTCTTTTACAGGCTCTTCGGGATCAACGAATTTTCCGTCAGATTTTTTTCCGCCCTTTCCGGGATAGCGACGGTGATAATAACGTACCTGTTAGCGGGCAGGCTTTTTTCCAGAAGGACGGGGCTTATCTCGGGGATCATGCTGGCGGGCACTTACCATTTCGTGTGGCTGGGCAAGATGGGGAGCCTGGACGTGACTTTTACGCTTTTCGTCTTCCTGTCGATCTTTTTTTTCACGCTGGCGGAGGAAAAGAGGTCCAGTATCATTTATTCGTTCCTGTTCTTCGGCCTCGCGTTTCTCACGAAGGGCCCGGGCGCGCTTTTAGTCCCTATGATACTTGGTTTATACGTTCTTTTAAGGAGACGCTGGGATATCGCGTTTAACCGCTATACGGCAATAGGCGTACTTGTTTTTCTTGTCATTACAGGAAGCTGGTATTTCCCGGCGGCGCTGCATTACGGTAAAGCTTTCGTGAAGGGTCATTTCCTGGATCATCTGATAACCCGCGCGACAAGCACCATGGACGGTCATCATGGCGACTGGCTCGCCTATATAAACGCCGTCCTTTATAAAGGCAAACCATGGGGGACGTTCGGGCTTTTGTCTTTTCCTTTTTTTGTTTTTTTCACTTTCAAAGAGAAGATGTGCAAGAACTTTATCCTGGTCGTGTGGATAACGGTCGTGTTCCTGGTCTTCGGCATGGTAAGGACAAAACTTCACTGGTACATCATACCCGTATATCCGGCGGTGATAATAGTGGCGGGCTGGGCCGTGGAGAGGCTGCTTAAGCGCCGGGCCCTTGTGTTTATCGCCGCGGTCTTCCTGTTGACAGTATCGATCTATTTTCCCCGGAAGGGTATTTACACGCTTGATTTTAATCATGATGTAAAGGATTTTTCGGGAAGAGTTATGGCCGGAGTTGAGCCGGGACAACAGGTGTATCTTTACAATATACAGGATCCCGGCATGATGTTCTATTTCGGAGAGAAGGGTCGTTATATCCAGAAAAGGGAAGAGCTTGAGACCGTTCAAAAAAGCCGTAACGGGGCAATTGTCATAACCAGGGCCGATGAATCGGATCTTGTTAAAGGAGATGTTTTCGTGCCGGGGAGGGAGTCCGGCTATGCAGCTGTAAAGGTCAAATGAGAAGGCATGAAGTACGTATATAAGAAAAAAATACTGCTGTTATTCGCTTTTCTTCTTGATATCATCGGGAATATCGTTTTTTTCCCTTTCAGGTCGTTAAAACGGCGGAAGCCGGGAGATCCCAGGAAGATACTTCTCATAAGATGTGATCATATCGGTGACGTTGTGGCGGCCACGGTCGTGTTGGGGCCGGCCCGGAGGGCTTTTCACTGGGCGAAGATAGATTTTCTGGTCTCTTCAGCAGCTTCCGATATTCTGAGGCGAAACCCCTTTCTTGATAACGTCATGATCTTTGACGCTCCCTGGTTCAAAAAAGAGAACGCCGGGATCCTGGTTCAATTCAGGGCATTGAGGCAACTTGTGTCCATTATGCGGAAAGGCGGTTATGATCTTGCCGTGGATTTCAGGGGCGATCTCAGGCATATCACGGCAATGTTCCTGGCGGGGATAGATCGCAGGATCGGTTACGGAATAACAGGCGGAGGTTTTTTGCTTACCCGGGAAGTCCCTTACAGGGGGCTTATGCGCGAAACGGACAGGAACATGGAACTTCTGAGATCTTTAGGGGTAGAGGAAAGGACCCCGGACGCGGACCTGGTCTTTTCTGATGAGGACAAAGATGCCGCGGATGCCCTGGTCAGGGAGGCGGGAATAGACGGTAAATACGCCGTGCTGCATCTTGTCCCGGGGCATCGTTCAAAGGTCTGGGATCCTGAAAAGTTCGCGTCGGTAATAAGGCATATTGTTGAAGAAAGAAAGATGGTGCCGGTGATCGCAGGTTCATCCGGGGACGCGGAAAGAACGGAAAAGGTAAAAGGCCTGGCCGGAGCAGGAGTTGTCGACATGACAGGGAAGACCTCTCTCGGCGCGTTATATTACCTGCTTTCAGGATCTGCCCTGTTCGTGGGGGTGGATTCGGGACCGGCGCATATAGCGGCCGCGACAGGTGTACCGGCGGTGATCCTTTTCAGCGGCATCAACGATCCGGAACAATGGGCCCCGCGGGGGAACAACGTGAAACTGGTCTATCCGGGGAAGGGGAAGAGCCTGTCGAAAGTGCAGCCGGAGGAGGTTTTCCGGGCCATTGACGGAGTGTTGTAGACGCCGTAGGCATGGCGCATAGGGCATGGCAAGAACTTGGGGACATTCCTGACGGGGACACGCCTGTTGTAGGCGACTATGAAACGTTGCTGAAGTTCCGGGGACACGCTTGTTGTAGGCGCCAATTTTGCTCGCCCAAGCATGTCCCCGGAATATATTTTTATATAAAAAACGCGATACGCAATACGCAATACGATGCTTAAGCGGATTTTTTTCATTTTTATCATTATCTTCATTAACCTCGCGGTCATTTTTGTGATAGGTGAAGTATACGCGAGGGTGAAACACGGCGGGACTCTGGAGATGAAAGCCCGCGAGGCGTCGTACAGGAGGGCTGATTTCGAACTTCATCACTCATTTATTCCGGGAGCCAAAGGACGGTCGGTCACGGAGGAGTGGAACGTGCCGTATGAGATCAATTCCCACGGACTCCGGGACAGGGAATATTCTCCCGAAAAACGGGAAGGAGTTTACAGGATACTGGCACTGGGGGATTCATTTACCGAGGGGTACGGCGTAGAAGCCGGGGACGCTTTTATCAAGCTCCTGGAGAAAAAGCTGAACCTGGCCGGCGGCGGTTATGAGGTGATAAACTGCGGTATAGCGAGCTATTCCCCGCTTCTGGAGTATCTTTTCCTGAAAGAGAAAGGACTCGGGCTGGATCCTGACATGGTGGTCCTGTTCTATGATTTCGGTGATCTCAAGGATGATCTTGAGTATGAGAGAACAACCTTTTTCGGGCCCGGCGGCGTGCCCCTCAGATGTGTCCCGCTGAAGCGTGTCAGGGCGTTCAGTGATAATCCTGTGGAACGTTTTCTGGTAAGGCATTCCCGTTTTTATCTTTATCTGGAGAACAGGATAAACAAACTGCTTTACAAGTTGAGGAAGATAGGGTTCGATCAGTATGTGAAGGACAATATATCCGGCCGGGAGCATAAGCTCTCCGGCGAAGGCGAAAAAATTGAGGTAAGCAGGTTCATAGCGTTCAGTGAAACTGACGGAGACAGAGTAAAAAAGCTCTGGAAGATAAACGAGAAGTATTTGGACCTCATTTACGGCATGCTCCGGGAGAGAGGTATAGCTTTTGTGCTGGTGAGCTATCCTAACGCGGTCGAAGTGGACGGCGAAGCCTGGTCGCGAGGCAGAGAGGAATACGGGTTCGTGGCGGGCAGGGTTTATCCCGAGCCCGCGGTGGTGGATATTATGCGTGAATATGCTGAGAAGAGAGATATACCGCTGGTAAACCTGTACGGCTATTTCAGGGGAAACCGCACCCCGGGCCTTTTTTTTGATTTTGACGGACATTTCACAAAAAAAGGTCACCGTGTCATGGCGGAAGGATTGTTCGAGGAGCTTAGGAGCATCCTGTGAGTGGTTTTGCACCTTGAGACGTTGCTGAAGTTCCGGGGACACGCTTGTTGTATATGCCTATATTTGCTCGCCCAAGCATGTCCCCGGAATATATTTTCGTAACGGAATTTCAATAACCAAAACCGTAGGAGCCGCCTCCAGGCGGCGAATCCATGGTGATTATTTTGTTCGCGGCCTGGAGGCCGCTCCTGCGGGACAGGTGAAAAGTTCGCCAAAGGCGGGCTAAGTTTCTCGTCTCCCCCCTTTGAAAAAGGGGGGAAAGTTAAGGATTTTTAACCTGGTTAAATTTAACCAGGTTAAAGGAGCCGCCTTAGGCGGCGAATCCATGGTGATTATTTTGTTCGCGGCCCGGAGGCCGCTCCTACGGGACAGGAGAAAA
>JAYEOV010000025.1:0-2642 GCA_034723315.1 Candidatus Omnitrophota bacterium
CAAAGGGCGCTAAGTTCTCGTAACGGAGAAGAACGATTACAAATTTAGAATCCCCCTAACCCCCTTTTTCAAAGGGGGGAAAGTTAAGGATTTTTAACCTGGTTAAATTTAACCAGGTTAAAGGAGCCACCTCCAGGCGGCGAACCCATGGTGATAATTTTGTTCGCGGCCAGGCCTGTCCCGAGTCCCTCGACTCCGCTCGGGATAAACGAAGCCGAGGGGAGGCCGCTCCTACGGGATAGGTGAAAAGTTCGCCCGAAGGGCGTTAAGTTCTCATAACTTACCCCGTATAAAGAATTTCTATGAACTTTTATGTTTGAAGTTTTTAACATATGAAGGCTACGCCAACATTGACATCAGGCCCAAATTGTGATAATTTTAACCATTAAAATATAAAATATAAGGCGGGACCTGTCATGAAAGACTTTACGGTTTGTATTATAGGATGCGGCAATATGGGCGGAGCCATAGCCAGGGGGATGGTCAGCAGGAATATTGCCCCGCGCGATTCTATCTTTTTATATGATAAGGATATAGAAAAGATGAATACGCTTGCTGAAGAGACAGGCTGCCGCCGCGGTGACCAGGCCCGGATGGTCCGTGAGGCGGACATCCTGGTCATGGCCGTCAAGCCGCAGGATTTTGCGGAGATTTTCGGCAAAATTTCCGATGACATAAAGGGACAGACGATAGTGTCCGTAATGGCTGGGGTAAGCATAAGCGCGATCATAGACAGGCTGGACAGAGAAAATCCCGTGGCAAGGGCCATGCCCAATCTGGCGGCTTCGGTCGGGGAAAGTGTTACCTGTGTTTCTTATAATAACCTGGTCAGCATGAAGGATGAAATAGAAGCCATATTCGCAGGAATAGGTAAGGTCATTGAGGTTGAGGAAAGATTCATGGACGCGGTAACGGCCATTTCCGGAAGCGGCCCCGCGTATCTGTTCTATCTCGCAGGCGCCATGATAGAGGCTGGAGAAGAATCCGGGATGGATAAGAACGCGGCAAGGGATCTGGTGATACAAACGCTTTTTGGTTCCGCCGCTTTTTTGAAACATTCCGGAGATTCTCCGGAAAAACTGATAGAGAAGGTGGCGTCTAAAGGCGGGACGACAGAGGCAGCCCTGTCGGTTTTTGATGATAAGCGCCTTAAAGATACGCTCAAGGCCGCCATAGAAAAGGCGAAGCAGCGGTCGGAAGAATTGTCACGGGGGTGACGGTATGTTCGTTATGGGTGAGTTGTTTCGCAGTCTTGCGCTTCTCGTTTCGCTGATATTCAACGTCATATATTTCCTTCTGGTGATCAGGATAATCATGTCCTGGGTGAACCCTGATCCATACAATGAGATAGTCCAGATCATATACAGGGTGACAGATCCTATTCTGGCGCCCTTCCGCAGGCTGCCTCTGCGGTGGGGGATGATAGATCTTTCGCCTATCCTGGCGTTTCTGGTGCTGAGTGTATTGCGGTCTTTTATAGTGAATATACTTTACCAGATCGCGTATCGGCTGGGGTAGCGATCTGCGGGCAGCGGATGGTGATGTGGATCTGTTACGCATGAAGATCAACGTAAAGGTTTTTCCCAAGTCGTCGAGGGAAGAACTGGTGGAAAAAGACGGCGTCATTAAGGCGTATATCAAGGCCGCTCCCGATAAGGGCAAGGCCAATAAGGCTCTGGTGGCTCTTCTTGCCAGGGTGTATAAGGTCAGAAAAAGCGATGTGAAAATAATAACTGGCCAGGCAAGTAGGAACAAGATCGTGGAGATAAAAAAGGATGGATAATGGGGAAGATCGGTATTATTGGAGGAAGCGCGCTGTACGATATCAAGGGGCTTGAGGTTACCGAGAGACAGGATGTCAGGACCCCCTTCGGGGAACCTTCGGACGAGTTCGTCGTGGGAAAGATAGCGGGAAAGGACGTGGTTTTCCTTCCAAGACATCAGCGCACCCACAGTCTTCTGCCGACGGAGATAAACTACAAGGCGAACATATACGCCTTCAAAGTGATGGGTGTCGATCGCATCATATCGGTGTCCGCCGTGGGCAGCCTCAAAGAGGACGTGAAGCCGTTGGATATTCTCCTGGTCGACCAGTTCATAGACCGGACTAACCAGGGCAGGTCCACGACGTTCTTCGGGGACGGTATAGTCGCGCATATAGCGTTCGCGGAACCGATATGCCCTGAACTGCGCGAAGTGATAAACAAAAGCAACAAAGAACTTGACGTGAGGATACATGACGGGGGGACTTACGTCAACATGGAAGGGCCCGCGTTCTCCACGAAAGCGGAATCATATCTTTACAAAAGCTGGGGGGCCGCTGTCATCGGCATGACCAACATACAGGAGGCCCGTCTCGCGAGGGAGGCTGGTATCTGCTATTCGACGATAGCAATGATCACCGATTATGACTGCTGGTATACGGGGCCGGAAGTGGAAAGCGTTTCGGTTGAGATGATCATAGAGAACCTTAACAAGAACTCCAAAGTCGCCAGGCAGATGATAGTCAACACGATCAGGAACCTGCCGGAAAAGAGATCGTGCGCCTGCGGCGAAGCGCTACATAACGCTATCATTACCGGGAAAGAGGTCATACCGCAGGAGACGCTTGAGAAGCTCAAGCCGATCATTGAAGGATTCAT
>JAYEOV010000025.1:2742-7331 GCA_034723315.1 Candidatus Omnitrophota bacterium
GGTGAAAAAGTGGAAACTAAAAAGAAGAATTACAAGGATACGCTGAACCTGCCGAGGACGGGTTTCTCGATGAAGGCTAACCTTCCGCAGAGGGAGCCGCAGATACTTGGCCAATGGAACCGGCTGGATATATATAAAAGGATCATCGATAAGCGCAAGGCCGCCGGAAAGACTTTCATCCTTCATGACGGTCCGCCGTATGCTAACGGACATATACACATGGGCCACGTCCTTAACAAGATACTCAAGGATATTTGCGTTAAGTATTTTTCCATGAAAGGCCACTTTTCACCTTATGTCCCCGGCTGGGACTGCCACGGGTTGCCGGTTGAGCACCAGCTCTTCAAGGAGCTTGACATAAGCAAGTATGATATAGATCAGGTCGAGTTCAGGAAGAAGGCTTACGAGTATGCGATGGAGTTCGTGGGGATACAATCAGACGAGTTCCAGAGACTCGGTGTGTTCGGGGACTGGAAGGATCCGTATCTTACCCTTACCAGGGATTATGAAGCGCACATACTTTCGGCGTTCGCTGACCTGTACGAAGAAGGGTACATATACAAGGACCTTAAACCGGTGAACTGGTGCGCCTGCTGCGAAACGGCCCTGGCGGAGGCCGAAGTGGAATACGAGGACAAAAAATCGCCTTCGATATTCGTAAAGTTCAAAACGGACAAAGAAACGGGAGGGAAACCGGTCTGTTTCGTGATATGGACCACGACCCCCTGGACGCTTATAGCGAACGTAGCAGTGGCCCTGCACCCCGACTTTATGTATTCCCTCGTTTCGACGGACGGGGAAGTCTGGATAATAGCAGCCGACCTTGTTGCCCCGCTTATGGACAAATTCAGTGTGCGGGATTACAAGGTCCTGGAGAACCGGAGCGGCAGAGAGATAGCCGGGCACTACAAAGATGCGAGACATCCTTTTATGGACAGGGATTCGGTAATAGTCCTCGCGGATTACGTCACGAAGGAGGAAGGCACGGGATGTGTCCATACCGCACCCGGCCACGGGCAGGAGGATTATCTTACCGGCAAGAAATATGATCTTCCCGTGATCATGCCGGTTGACAGCACCGGAAGATTTGACGACCGGACCGGGGAGTTCTCGGGACAGAACGTCCTTGAAGCGAACCCGGCGATAATCGATAAAATGCGCGCCGGCGGTACGCTTATAACGGCCGAGAAGGTCACGCATTCCTATCCTCACTGCTGGAGGTGCAAGCAGCCCATCATATTCCGGGCTACCGAACAGTGGTTCATGAACGTCGATCACCGGGATCTGAGGGACAGGATGAGGAAGGCTATCAGGGATGACGTCGAATGGATCCCGTCCACCGGCAAGGAACGCATAGCCGCAATGGTGCAACTGAGACCGGACTGGTGCCTTTCCAGGCAGCGATACTGGGGAGTACCCATACCTGCTTTCCGGTGCGCGAGTTGCGCTGAGACATTTACCAGCACGGAGATCATAAGAAAGGCGGCGGAGCTTACGAGGCGGGAAGGTTCCGATGTCTGGTTCGAGAGAAGAGTGGAAGAACTGTTCCCTGGAAAGGCGGTTTGTCCCGGTTGCGGGAGCGCTGATCTCAGGAAAGAGAACGATATACTGGATGTCTGGTTCGATTCCGGGATCAGCCATAAAGCCGTTCTGGAAGCCCGTGAAGAGCTGGGCTTTCCGGCGGATCTCTATCTGGAGGGTTCTGACCAGCACAGGGGCTGGTTCCAGACGGCGCTTATAACAGCCATGGCGATCAATAAAAGCGCTCCTTACCGCAAGGTCCTGACGCACGGGTTCGTGGTGGACGGGGAAGGCAAGAAGATGTCCAAGTCGCTCGGTAATGTGATAAGCCCCCAGGAAATGATGCGCGAATACGGTGCCGACATACTCAGATTATGGGTGGCCTCAAGCGACTACGTGGGGGATATAAAACTTTCTTCCGAGATCCTGGAACGCCTGGCTGACGGTTACAGGAAGATACGTAACACTTTCCGGTACCTGCTCAGCAACCTCTATGATTTCGATCCGTCGAAGGATACCCTTGAGGTTAAAGACCTGATGGAGGCGGACAGGTGGATGCTGTCCAGGCTTTACGCGCTGGTGGAGAAAGTTAATGTGTATTATGACAGCTGGGAGTTTCACAAGGTGTACCGGGCTGTGTATAATTTTTGTGTTTATGAGGTGAGCGCTTTTTATCTTGACGTTTTAAAAGACGTATTGTATATATTAACATCGGATTCTTTCGAGAGAAGATCGGCACAGACCGTCCTGTACAGGGTGCTGGATACCCTGGTCCGGATCATGGCACCGCTGCTCTCTTTCACGGCCGAAGAGGTCTGGGAGAATATAAAAAATGAGGGAAAGGAAGAGAGCGTTCATATGTCAGACTGGCCGGACATGGATGGAGAGATGGCGGGCTGGAAAGACGAGGAACTGGACGCGAAATGGCAGAAAATACTTGCCGTCAGGGACAGTGTCATGAAATTCCTCGAGCTGGAGCGCGAAAAAGGGTTGATAGGGAGTTCTCTGGACGCAGCCATCGCGCTTTATTCCTCCGATGAGCGCACGCGGGTCTTCATCCGGGAGAATATCGGTCTGTTCCCGGGGCTTTTCAAGGTTTCGCAGGCAACGGTGTCCGGTGATGATGAAGAGGGAATGGAAGAGGTCCCGGAACTGTCCCTCAAGATCAGGGTCCAAAAAGCTCCGGGAAGAAAATGTCAAAGGTGCTGGAATTTCAGCGAGACCGTGGGAGAGAAAAAGGACGCGCCGGATTTATGCGAACGGTGCTATAAAATAATACAAAAAAGGAGCCGCAATGGTCAGAAAAAAAACAACGGGTAAGAATAAACCATTTACAAAAGAAGATCTGAAAACAATAAGAGAAGAGCTTCTTAGGAAAAAGGCAGAGATGCTGGAGGAGCTCATAAAGCTCAACGGGGAGGCCCTTAATAAAACCTTGAAGGACGCTTCAGGCGACCTGTCCGGATATTCTTTTCATATGGCCGATATGGCGACCGATCTCTATGACAGGGAGTTTTCGCTTGAACTGGCGGAAGGTGAGAGGGAAAGGCTGTACGCTCTTGACGAAGCTTTGAAGCGCATTGACGAAGGCGTTTACGGCATGTGCGATATGTGCGGAGTAAGGATATCCAAACAGCGCCTGAAGGTTATGCCGCAGGCAAAGTACTGTATCAAGTGTCAGGAGAAGGAAGAAAAATCCGCAGGCAGATAATAGTTTTCCCATTCACAATACTTTTCGTATGCTTTCTGGATCAGCTTTCAAAATTCTGGGCCAGAAACTTTCTGGTTCATGGGTCCAGCGTGCCGGTGATCCGTGGAGTTCTTCATATGACCCTCGTGTATAATACAGGCGCGGCTTTTGGGATGCTGGACAAAAGACCCCGTTTATTCGTTTTTATAGCGGTCTTTTCGATATCCCTTATCGTTTATTTTCTGACCCGCAGATCCCGCATGCTTAATGCCGCGGAAAAGACAGCGCTTTGTTTTATCATGGGAGGCACCATCGGCAACCTTGTGGACAGGGTGCGTTTCGGCGGCGTGATTGATTTTATCGATCTGAGGATATGGCCTGTTTTTAATCTCGCCGACAGTTTTATTACCACGGGAGCCTTTATCCTCGGGGTATCATTATTCGTTCGGGGTAAACGCAGGGAAAAACCAGGAGATAAGTATTAGGAAGTTCCGCAGGTTCTGGTGGCATGCCTGTTGTAAAATCGTGAATCGTGTTTCGTGAATCGTGAATCGTTGAAGTTCTGGGGACACGCCTGTTGTAGGCGCCTATTTTGCTCGCACAGGCATGTCCCCAGAATACATTCTTAATTCTATACAGTTATATACATATGCATCGAATAGTCTTTCAAATAGGACCTTTCACTCTTTATTCCTACGGATTTTTCGTGGCCGCGGGTTTCCTGCTTTCCACGGTCCTGATACTGAGGGATGCGGGAAAGTTCGGCCTTTCCCGGGAAAGCGTTTTTGACTGTCTTATCGCCGTCATCCTGGGGGGGCTGATAGGCGGGAGGGCGCTTTTCGTTATTATTAACTGGGGATATTATTCCCGGCACCTTTTGGACGTGGTGATGTTCCATCGGGGAGGATTGGCCTTTCAAGGGGCTCTGGCGGGGGCCGTATTTGCCGGGGGGATCACGGCCAGGATAAAGGGGCTTCCTTTCTGGAGAACAGGCGATCTTATCTGTCCGTACATCCCCCTGGGGCATGCACTTGGCCGCGTGGGATGTTTCCTTAACGGCTGTTGTTACGGGAAGATCATTGAAAGTGGAGTAGGGGTCACCTTCCCGGGGGAGACTGTCATGAGGGTGCCGACGCAGATCTATTCGAGCTTTTTTCTCCTTTTGCTTTCCGGTTTTCTTATTTTATTCAGGGAGAAAAGGCGTTTTGAGGGGCAGGTCTTTCTCGTGTATTTGATAATATATTCGGGGTTCCGGTTTTTAATTGATTTTTACCGCGGCGACGATCTTGCAATGCTTTATGGCATTAAGCTTTCTCAGGTCATAAGCCTGGGGATGTTCGCTTTGGGAGTGATGATATATTTGGTGTTGAAGGGAAAA
>JAYEOV010000025.1:7431-14240 GCA_034723315.1 Candidatus Omnitrophota bacterium
ATGGAAGAACTTCGATTCATCGTAGAGCCCGATGACGCGGGAACGCGTATAGACAAGTGCATAGCCCTGAAGCTGGGCAAGGGGTATTCACGGACTTTCGTAAAGTTCCTCATTGAGAAAGGGCTCGTCCGCGTAGGCGGAAGGTCGGTTAAGCCCCGCTATATCGCGCACCAAGGTGACGAGGTGTTCCTTGAGCTGCCGCCGCCGGAGATCGGTGGCGTGGATCCGGAAGATATACCTTTAAAGATCATATATGAGGACGACTGGATCATAGTTGTAGACAAACCCGCGGGCATGGTGGTCCATCCCGGGGCGGGAAACAGGAAAGGGACGCTGGTGAACGCTCTTCTTTTCCATTGTGGCAATCTGCCTGACACGGGTAACGGTCTGAGACCCGGGCTCGCCCACAGACTGGACAAGGATACCTCCGGTATATTAGTGGTGGCGAAGAACGAAAGGGCGCTCCGGTCGCTGGCGAAACAATTCCAGAAACGGGCGGTAAAGAAAAGTTATTTAACGGTAGTGAATGGCCGTGTCGAAATGGATAACGGTGTTGTTGATCTCCCGGTCGCAAGACACTCTCTCGACCGGAAGAAGATGAGCGTGGAATACGCCCGGGGCAAAGAAGCCCGCACCGTGTACCATGTTCTGCGCAGGTTCAGAAAATTCACGCTGCTGCGCGTCGAACCGGAGACCGGACGGACCCACCAGATCCGCGTTCATATGAAGCATCTGGGGTATCCCGTCGTCGGGGACGCCAAGTACGGAGGATCGCGGGACATGGAAAGGCAGGCGCTTCACGCGGAGACTCTGATCTTCAGCCACCCGCATACGGGCGAGCGTATGGAGTTCACTTCTTCCATGCCCGAAGACATGCGAGAGCTTCTGGAAAAGGAAAAAAATAAATAGTAAAGTTCTCGCCTCCCCCCTTTGAAAAAGGGGGCCAGGGGGATTTTTTATTAGAAGAGGGTGAATATGGATTGGAAGATCAAGAAAGCAGCCGGCGGTCTTAAAGGGGAACTGACGGTGCCTCCGGATAAAAGTATTTCCCACAGGGCCGTAATGTTCGCCGCTATATCCGGGGGGTCCTGCCGCGTGCGGAACTTTCTCTTCAGCGAAGACTGCATGCGCACGCTCGAAGCTTTCCGTGCCATGGGTGTGAACATTGAAAAGGAAGATGATTCCGTCATTATACACGGCAGGGGACTAAAAGGGCTCAAAGAACCTCCGGGAGAACTGTATCTGGGTAATTCCGGGACAACCATGCGTATTATTTCCGGAATACTTGCCGGTCAATCTTTTTCAACCAGACTTACAGGGGATGAATCACTTTCAAAAAGGCCGATGCTCAGGATTAAGGATCCCCTTTTGGAAATGGGAGCGGATATAGATACTTTTAACGGTAATTTTCCTCCTGTTTCAATAAGAGGCCGAAAAGGTCCTTTAAAAGCGATTGATTATAAAACTTCCGTTGCGAGCGCACAGGTGAAATCCTGTATACTGGCAGCGGGTCTTTATGCTGATGGCCAGACTTCGATCACCGAGCCTTTCCAGTCCAGGGATCATACCGAAAGAATGCTTGAATATTTTTCGGCCGATATAGAAAGGGAAGGTTTAACCACCAGGATAAAGGGTCTTAAAGAGCTGGCGCCGAAGGATATAAGGGTTCCGGGTGATATTTCAAGCGCTGCCTACTTCATAGTGGGAGGGTCTATCGTCAAAGGTTCGGATCTCGTAATAAAAAATGCAGGCCTTAATTCAACGAGAAGGGGGTTAATAACCGTTCTTGAGAGGATGGGCGCGGACATTGAACTTCTGGATGTCAGAGGCGATGTTGAACCGGCAGGGGATATACGCGTGCGGTCTTCTGATCTCAAAGGGACCGTTGTCGAGGCTGAGGAGATACCGCTTCTCATTGATGAAGTTCCGGTACTTATGATAGCTGCCGTGATGGCTGAAGGGCGGACCGAGATCAAGGGTATATCCGAACTGAAGGTCAAGGAATCGGACAGGATAAAGAGCATGAGAGATAACTTTTTAAAACTTGACGTGGATATACATGAAGAAGGTAATTCATTAGTGATATATGGCGGGGTAAAGGTCTTCAGTCCGGCGTCTTTAAAGAGCTTCGGGGATCATCGCATCGCAATGAGCATGGCCGTGGCCGCTCTTGTCTCCGGAGGGGATTGCAGTGTTTGTGATACGGAGTGCGTCGATACCTCTTATCCGGGTTTTCTTGCGGACCTTGAGAAAGTGATGGGGTAAGCGAAAAGACGCGGATTTATATAAAAAAGGCATGGAAAAAAGATTTGACAAAGATATTATTATTTGTTAGTATCTCTACCAGAGAACGCCGTAAAGCCTCTTGTTTTAGCTGTGGGGAGTCGTTAAATTTTAAGTGCCTGCCATTAAGATAAATATACTGGTAACCAGTATTCGTTTTTCATGATCAAACACCAAGTAATGAAATATTTTGACACCCTTATCGGGCTGTTTTCCAGCGATATGGGCATAGACCTTGGGACTGCCTCTACGCTTGTGTACCTGAAGAACGAGGGCATTGTCCTCTGTGAGCCTTCCGTTGTGGCTATCGAAGCGGGCACTTCCAACGTCCTGGCCGTTGGAGAGGAAGCAAAGCGCATGCTGGGAAGGACTCCCGGCAATATAATAGCCATAAGGCCGATGAGGGACGGAGTGATCGCGGATTTTGAGATCACGGAAGCCATGCTTCGATATTTCATCAAAAAGGTGCATAATTCACGCAGGCTCGTCCGCCCGCGCATCGTCGTGGCTATCCCCTCGGGTATTACTGAGGTCGAGAAGCGCGCGGTCAAGGATTCCGCTCTGCACGCGGGGGCCAGGGAGGTCTATATGCTTGAGGAGCCTGTCGCGGCTTCGATCGGTGTAGGTCTTCCGATCCAGGAACCTTCAGGGAACATGGTCATAGATATAGGCGGCGGGACAACGGAAATGGCCGTTATATCACTTGCCGGTGTTGTGTTCTCCAAATCTATCCGTATCGGCGGGGACGAAATGGATGAAGCGATCATAAATTACCTCAAGAGGACCTACAATCTCATGGTCGGGGAAAGGACCGCCGAAGAAATAAAGATCAGGATCGGTTCCGGTTATCCTATCGAGGAGGAACTGACCATGGATGTCAGGGGGCGCGATCTTGTCGCCGGACTGCCCAAGATGGTCACCATTAACAGCGAGGAAGTTCGGGAGGCGCTTTCCGAACCGATCGCACAGATAGTTGAGGCTGTAAGGATCACCCTTGAAAGAACGCCGCCGGAGCTTTCCGCGGATCTTATGGAAAAGGGGCTGATACTGGCCGGCGGAGGTTCTCTCCTGAGGGGGATGGATAAACTTATCGCTGAAGAGACCGGCCTGCCGGTCCATCTCGCGGATGATCCATTAACGGCCGTGGCGCTTGGGACCGGCAAGGTCCTGAACGAACTCAGGTATCTTAAAAGGTTGACGGTCGCGCCCAAGTTGCAAAGATAATCAACCCATTCGACTTTCTCCGGCCTAAAGACCGGATGTTGCTCAGGGTTGATACTGAACAGCAGTTTAGATCCCACGCTAAAGCGTGGAGTTTGGTGCTGTCGAATGTATCAATAATTTTTCAATGTGCCTAAATTCTTCATACCAATTAAAAACTGGATTTTCATAGCCTGCTCGATCTTTCTGGTTTTTCTCCTTTTATCTATCCCCCCGGTTTCAACCGGTGTTAAGAACTTTTCCATCAAAACCCTTACTTTACCCATAAGATTGTGTTCCGGTGCCGGACGGTACTTTCACAGCAAACGCGGACTTAGTGAAGAGAACAGGTCCCTGCGCGGGAAAATAGGGGATCTGTCCCTGAGGATCGACCAACTCAAGGAACTGCGCAATGAAAACAAGCGCCTTCGCGCCCTGTTAAGGTTTGAAAAGGGAACGGGGTTTGACACCGTTCCGGCGGAGGTCGTAGCGCGGGACCCAAATGACTGGGTGGGGTCGTTCGTTATTGACAAAGGGACCGCCGACGGCGTGCACAAGGGGGCGGCCGTATGTTCCGCCAAAGGTCTGCTCGGCGAGGTAGTCGAGTCCGGGGAAAATACCAGTTCGGTCATGCTTATAACGCATCCGAACTTCAGGGCCGGCGCGATGCTTAAAGGCACCCGGGTCAACGGTATTGTGGAAGGCGCCGGGAAGGGAATGGTAAAGATAAAGTACATTCCCATAGATGCCGATGTGAGAAAGGGAATGATCGTGATAACTTCGGGCCTCAGCCGCGTGTTCCCAAAAGGCATAAACATCGGAGAGATAGTCTTGGTGGAAAAGAGCAGGACAGGTTTATACAAGAATGCGACGGTCAAACCTTCCGCCAACCTTTTCGACCAGGAAATAGTTCTGTGTATCAAGTAAAAAACATGAAGATACGCTGGCGCAGCTTTATATGTCTTATCGTGTGTGTCCTGGTCCAGGTCGCTCTTATGAGATACGTGACTTTTTTCCCCGACGTGATACTGCTTTTCGTCGTTTTTACCGGTATTTTCAGGGGAGGCACGGAAGCGGCGGTGTCAGGGTTTCTGGCGGGTTTTCTCAGAGGTTGTTTTTCTGTAGGGACGAGCGCTCTCGATATTTTCCTTTTTCCCGCGGTAGGTATTTTGTCCTCCGCGCTCGGGGGAAAGGTCTATCGCCAGAATCCGGTAGCCCAGATATTTATCGCTGCGATCGCGGTCGTTACCGTAGTGATAGCGCACACGATCTATCTGAACGTCATGACCGGCAGCGGCATCGGGATCGGATTTGTTTTTCTCAATAGCTGGAAGACCCTTGTGGCCACGGTCCTTGTCGCTCCCTTCTTTTTCGTGTTTTTGAAGGGGGCTCTGGGCCTGGGGGAATGAACGGTCGGTTTGCCTTCGTAACGGAATTTCAATAGAGGAGGATTATAAGGGGGCGAAGCCCCCTTATAATAAATTAAGCGCGTTATGTAGCCCCCAAGCTGCGCGAAGCGCTGGATCCCCGCTGGAGTTTATCCCCGCGGAAGCGGGGACGGGGATTAAATTCGCACTATGACTTACGCTCCTTTCAGTCGTGTAAGCCATGTGCTCATTTAACATGAGGATAAAACTTTTTTCTCTTATACTGGTCTTTTGCCTGGTGGTCCTGCTGGCGGGGCTTGCCTATATACAGGTATTCAGGCACGCAAGATACAGCCTGATGTCGGAAGAGAACAGATTAAAGATCGTTCCCTACGGCGCCCCCAGGGGTTGTATTTTCGACCGCAATGATGAGGCTCTTGTAAAGGATGTCATTTCTTTCAATATTTCCGTTATCTACAGCCGGATCAGGGACAAGGCTTCGCTCGCGGATGTCTTGAGTTCGATCCTTGGCGCGCCGAAAGAGGGAATAGAGACGAATATTAAGAAAGCGCGGATGAGGCCTTATACCCCGGCATGTGTTGCCGAAGATGTCGGCATTGAAAAGGCGATACACGCGGAGGAGCTGAGCATGGATCACCCCGGGCTTATGCTGGAGGTTTCCGCCAAACGCAGATACATGTACGGGAGAGTCGCGTCTAATATACTGGGATATCTGGGTATGATCAACCGGTCCGAGTTCGAGAGGCTCAAACCTTACGGTTACAGGATGAACGATCTGGTGGGAAAGGACGGTATCGAAAAATATTATGATGAATATCTGAGAGGGACCCACGGCGGTAAGCAGATAGAAGTGGATTACAGGGGGCGCGAAGCGAAGACACTCGGTTTTAGAGAGCCGGTTCCCGGGAAGGATATCCATCTGACGATCGATCTCGAGTTACAAAGATTCTGTGACGGTCTCCTGGAAAATAAACGGGGGGCCATTCTGGCAATGGATCCCGACAGCGGGTCTATACTGGCCATGGCAAGCGCCCCATCGTATGACCCTTCGATCTTCATAGACCGCAAAAGAAGGAGTAAAGTCAGAGATATTTTAAAAGACAAAAACTATCCTCTTTTGAACAGGTCGATCAGCGGGGTCTATCCGCCCGGGTCGATTTTCAAGGTTGTGATAGCCGCCGGAGCTCTGGAGACGGGCGTTTCTTCACCGGAAACGGTCTTCTTCTGTCCGGGATATCTCAAGTTGGGCAGGGCGACCTTCAGATGCTGGAGAAAGAACGGGCACGGTGAACAGGACCTGAAGGAGGCAATAAAAAATTCCTGCAATGTCTATTTTTTCAGGCTCGGTCTCCTTCTCGGCGCGGAAAAGATAGCGGAGTATGCGCGGAAGTTCGGTTTTGGCTCGTCAACGGGAATAGACCTGCCGGGCGAAAGAGGCGGGACACTGCCCGATCCCGGCTGGAAAAAGAAACGGTTCAAGGAAAAATGGTATAAAGGCGATACGGTAAATTACTCCATAGGTCAGGGGTATCTGTTGTGCACGCCTGTCCAGATAGCGAGGGCTATATCTGTTTTTGCCAATGGCGGGTACCTGGTCCGGCCTTATGTGGTGTCCGGGATAGGGGGTATTCCCCTGAGCGCGAGCGGGAAGGTCGACCTGGATATTTCCCCGAAGAACCTCGAAACCGTGAGACAAGGGTTAAAGAAGGTCGTAAATGATCCCAGGGGGACCGGCATGAAGGCGAGGCTTAAGGATGTCGTCGTTGCCGGAAAAACGGGAACGGCTCAGACCTCAAAAGGCAAGAGTCACGGCTGGTTCATGGGGTTCGCGCCTTTTGAGCAGCCCCGTCTGACCGTAGTAATTTTTGATGAGTACGGGGGCAAAGGCGGCTATTACGCGGCCGAAACGGCAGGAATGGTCTTTAAAAAGGCGGAAGA
>JAYEOV010000025.1:14340-44714 GCA_034723315.1 Candidatus Omnitrophota bacterium
GCTGGTTCATGGGGTTCGCGCCTTTTGAGCAGCCCCGTCTGACCGTAGTAATTTTTGATGAGTACGGGGGCAAAGGCGGCTATTACGCGGCCGAAACGGCAGGAATGGTCTTTAAAAAGGCGGAAGAACTGGGGCTACTTGAGTAGTTGGCAAGTTTGGGCGCTATGGGTATCTCGTATTGAGTATTGCGTATTGAGTATTGGGTACGTTTGGGTGCTATGGGTATTGTGTATTGGGCAAGTGGGCTCGCTATGGGTATCTCGTATCACGTATCTCGTATTGAGTATTGGGTATTTCGTATATAAAAGTATATTCTGGGGACATGCCTGGGCGACCTAAATAGGGCGCCTACAACAGGCGTGTCCCCAGAACTTCAACAGTGTTGATACAGAACTTCTAGAGGAAAATATGATTTTTGTTAAAAGAGGAAGGGTGGACAGGGTCCTGCTGGCTTCCGTTCTGTTGATCGCCATTCTGGGCACGCTTTTCGTTTACAGTGCGACCTGGGGCCGCGTATATTCGGATGGCGATATCAGCGCTCTGGTAATAAAGCAGGCCATGTGGGCCTTGATCGGCCTGGTCTTTCTTTTCCTGATAGCGAACTCGGATTACCGGAGAATACTTTATTTTGCCTATTTTGCTTACGCTCTTAATCTGGCGGCCCTGGTCTTTCTCCTGTTCTTCGGAGGTGAACGTTACGGGGCCAGGCGCTGGATAACCCTGGGGCCGGTTTCTCTGCAGCCCTCCGAATTTGTGAAGATAACCATGATCCTGGCGCTGGCGGCGTTTTTTGGCGAAAGGCGGGAGAGGATCGGGATGCTGAAAAATTATCTTGGTTCGATCCTTCTGATAATACCGGCCATCGTGCTTATTTTTCTGCAGCCTGATCTGGGCACGGCTCTTATGCTTATACCGATCTTTTTCTCCATAGCGTACATCTGTGGGGAGAGAACAAGGCATATATTGGCCAGCTTGATACTGGGGATTGCGAGCCTGCCTTTTTTCTGGAGACTGCTCAAGGTTTACCAGAGGAACAGGCTGATGGTTTTCATCAACCCGGACCTTGATCCCCTGGGGGCGGGATATACGATAATCCAGTCTAAAATAGCGATAGGTTCAGGAGGTATTCTTGGAAAAGGATGGCTCAACGGTTCGCAGAGTTATCTGAAATTCCTTCCCGAACGCCATACTGACTTCATTTTTTCGGTTATCGGAGAAGAATGGGGTTTTATAGGGGCGCTGATATTGATCGGGCTGTACGCGCTTGTGATAGTAAGGGGGTTGAGGATCGTGGCGGCCGCAGGCGACATTTGCGGTAAAGCCGTGGCCACGGGCGTAGTGACCCTGATAGCTTTCCAGGTCTTCGTGAATATTTCCATGACGATCGGGCTTATGCCCGTTGTCGGCCTGCCGCTTCCCGCCATAAGTTACGGCGGGTCCAGCACCGTTGCCACTCTCATCGGGGTGGGGTTTTTGCTCAGTATAGGCCGCAGAGCGTATCGGTAAGGGAGGGGACACGTTTGCTCGCTATGGGTATCGCGTATTTGACAAGGCGGCTTGCTATGGGTATCTCGTATCGCGTTTTTCGTATATAAAAATATATTCTGGGGACATGCTTGGGCGAGCTAAATAGGCGCCTACAACAAGCGTGTCCCCAGAACTTCAACAGTGTTGATAGGGCGCCTACAACAAGCGTGTCCCCAGAACTTCAAAGATGAACGAATTAAAAGAGATTCTCAATAAAGTCCAGAAGCCGGGACGGTACGTCGGGGAGGAGACCAACAGCGTTCGCAAACGTTTCGAAAAAAACAGGACAACGGTTCTTCTTGCGTACCCTGACACCTATGAGATCGGCATGAGCTATCTCGGGATGCGCATATTGTACCATCTCCTCAACGAACGGGACGATATCATTTGCGAAAGGGTGTTCGCCCCCTGGGGCGATATGGAGAAAGAACTGAAAAGGAGTGGCAGGAAACTTTTTGGTTTAGAATCTAAAACGGATATGGACAAGTTTGACATCATAGGCTTTTCACTTTCCTACGAATTGACTTACACGAACGTTTTGAATATGCTTTTTCTTGGGGGCGTAAGTGTCAAGGCGGAAGAGCGGTCCGAAGAAGAACCTCTCGTAATAGCCGGGGGAGCATGTTGCTATAATCCCGAACCGGTCAGTTCTTTTTTTGACGCTTTTCTGATCGGTGACGGCGAGGAGTCGCTGCCGGGATTTATCGACGCCTACAGAAAAGCGAAAAGAAAGAGCCGTGACAGGAAAGAACTGCTCAAGTCTCTCGCGGGCCTTCCCGGAGTGTACGTGCCCTCATTGTACAAAGCCGAATACGCGGGAAAGCAGTTTCTCGGTCTCCGGCCGCGGGAGGAAGGCATCCCCGACGTGGTGGAGAGGACCATCGTTGAGGACTTTGAGAACGCGTATTATCCGATGAAACAGATAGTGCCCCTGGTGAAGATCGTCCATGACAGGACAGCTGTTGAGATCATGCGCGGGTGCCCGCATGCTTGCAGGTTCTGCCAGGCAACCGCCGTTAACCGACCGGTAAGGATAAGGAGCAAGGGTCGTGTTCGGGACATCTGCAGGAAGACTTACGAACATACGGGCAACGAGCGGATCGCTCTCCTTTCTCTTTCAAGCGTGAATTACCCGGACCTGGCGGGTCTTGTCAGGGAATTGAACGAGGATTTCACGGGTAAGGGTGTCGGGCTGTCCATACCCTCATTGCGCGTAGATGAGTCGTTCTACAAGCTCCCGGAAATGATTTCCGCTATTCGCAAAACGGGACTGACTTTTGCCCCCGAATCAGCAAGCAAGGAGATCAGGGATTCCATAGGAAAGAGGATAAACTTTCAAGTTCTTTGCAAGTCGGCTTCTCTCGCCTTTCAGCACGGCTGGCGGAGGCTCAAGCTGTACTTTATGGTAGGGTTTCCCGGCGAACCGGAAAATGAGGCAGACAGGATCATAGATCTCGCGCGTGATCTTTCCTGTATCAGGAAAAAGGCGTCCGGAGGAGCGGCCGACATAAAAGTAAGCGTGAACCCTTTCGTTCCGAAACCTCACACCCCTTTTCAGTGGATCGGGATGAAAGGGACGAGTGAGTTATCCCGCATCAAAGACAACCTGAATAGGGGTTCCACCAGAAAGATCAAGGTGGAATTCCATGATCTTGAACAATCTCTTCTGGAAGCGTGCCTGTCAAGGGGGGACAGGAGGCTCTCTGAAATAATCTTTACGGCGTGGAAGAAAGGCGCGAAAATGGATTGTTGGAAGGATTTTTTTGATTTTTCCATATGGGAAAAAGCTTTCGAGGAGAACGGACGGGATATACGCGATTACGCTCGCAAAAATTACGACCCCGGGAGTGTACTGCCCTGGGATCATATAAAAACGGGCGTTGACAAAGGGTATCTCAGGGAAGAACTGCGCGCGAGCAGCCTGTATAAAGACTATGAATAAGGTGTCCTATAGCAAGGCCTGATACCTGTCTGTTCCGTTGTTCGCGGGTTACATCGGCCGGCCGGGTTTTTGACAATCAGATGTATATCGTGTATTATTGTATACAGTCAGTAATAATATACTCGGAATTTCTTTTCTCATTTATAGTAGGAGGTTCATAATCATGAATTTGTTAAAATATCTGTCACTGAAGAGAAGAAGTTTGAGATATAAGCTGCTGATCGCTTTTTCTCTCATGTCCATTATCCCGCTTTTGATCATAGCATATTTTGTCACGAACTACGTTTTCTCCGATTCGGAGAACATCTTTCAGACGACCGCCGTAATTCTTTTCACCATGTGGATCGCCTGGTCGGGTTATATTCTCATCAGGAAGATCATCAACCCTGTCATCGATCTTGCGCTCGAGACCAAGATAATAGCAGGAGGCCAGTACGATTCCAAGATCCTGCTCAGGAGGGATGACGAGCTGGGGGATATAGCGAATGCCGTCAATACCATGACGGGAAAGATCCGCGGATATATAGGCGAACTGCAGGAATACAGTAAAAAGACGGCGTCACTGAACGTGAGGATACACAAAAAGGTGCTTACTCTCACCAATCTGATAAGGATGGGAGATCTCATAACCACCGGCGTTTCCTTTGATGAAATCGCGAATTTCGCGACGGAAAAGATGGCAAGAGAGCTGTACGGCGGTTTCAGCGCTATATTCATGAAGGATAAAATGGGAAAATATTTCCTTAAATCCATTTTTGACCTTACCGATAAAAACATGGTCACCGCGGGAATAGAATCGGAACTTCCTTTCGTGGAAAAGCTTTTTGCCCGGAACGAATATCTTTTACTGGATTCGGCCCCCCCGAAAAACCAATGGCAGAGAGATCTTATGGCAAAGCTGAACCAGATGAACGCTATTATTTTCCCGCTGACGGCGGCTGAGAACGTTATCGGCATCATAATACTGGGCAACTTCGCGGAAGAGTTCCGGTTTGACGACGAGGACGTGGAAGTTGTAAGGGCTTTTGAGAAGGAACTGGTCCTTGGATACCAGAGCTCGCTGGTCTACGAAAAGGTTAAAAGCCTGGAAGTCGTAGACAGCCTTACCGGGATATATACTTACCCATACCTTGAGGAGAGGCTGGAAGACGAGATAAACAGGGCAGTGTACTATCAAAGGCCCTGTTCGCTGATAATCATAAAACTCGATGATTTTGATAAGTATTCGGATCATTACGGTATGGCAAAGTCAAAGCGGATGGTGAAACAGGTCGCGAAGCTTTTGAATACATCCATTCCCCCCGTGGGCAAGGCGGCGCACTTCGATAATGATGAGTTCGGGGTGCTTCTGCCCGAACTTAATAAAAGGGAGAGTCTTGATATAGCGGAGGATATACGAAAGAAGATAGAGCAGATGAGGGTCGCGTCCGACGAGAAAGAAAGGATCACCGCAAGTATAGGCGTAGGCGAGAACCCCATTGACGGGGCGAACGCCAAGGATGTTATTGCCAAGGCCCGTCAATACGCTGAAAAAGCCCGGGGACAGGGCAAGAACAAAGTTGTCGGATGGGTTTAGGGAAGGTTAAAGTTTATAATTAAAGGAAGTATATATGAGAGATGATGTAAAGAAAATATTGATGGCCATGCCCGAGAAAAGGGCATCTGACCTTCACATCGGCGCTTTCAGCACGATGCATTACAGGATCGACGACGATTTGATAAAGGTGAACGAGGTGGTCCTGTCTTGCGAAGATACCAGGGACATCGTTTACAGCCTGATGAACGAAGGACAGATAAAGAAGTTCGAAGAGGAAAGAGAACTGGATTTCTCGTTCGAGATAGAGGATGTAGGCCGTTTCAGGGGTAACGCCTTCATTCAGAGGAGCAGCATAGGTTGCGCTATAAGGCTCATACCGCTGCGGATCATGACCATAGTGGAATGCGGACTGCCCGAGGAGATCGTGCGCACTTTCTGTAGTTCGCAGAGAGGCCTTATCCTGGTGACAGGGGCCACGGGAAGCGGTAAGTCCACGACCCTGGCTGCCATGGTGGATGAGATCAACAGTACTCGAAAATGTCATATCATCACAGTGGAAGACCCGATAGAGTTCGTGCATGAGAATAATAAAGCTATTATCGAGCAGAGGCAGCTTCATGAGGATACTCATTCGTTCAGCAACGCATTGCGGCACGTTCTGAGGCAGGACCCGGACGTAATACTTATCGGCGAACTGCGCGATCTTGACACGATGCAGCAGGCTTTGATCATTGCCGATACCGGGCACCTCGTCCTTGGGACCCTGCATACTTCGGACAGCACCCAGAGCATTAACAGAATAATCGATGTGTTTCCTTCCCACCAGCAGGGCCAGATCAGGTCCCAGCTTTCATTTGTGCTGCTCGGCATTCTTTCCCAGCAGCTGATACCGCTGAAAGACCGGCCCGGAAGGATTCTTGCCGCGGAAATACTTGTCGCTACTCCCGCGATAAGGAGCATGATAAGGGATGCAAAAGAATACCAGATATATTCCGCCATACAGACGTCCCAGAAATTCGGCATGAAGACGATGAACCAGACCCTCGCGGAACTTTACACGGAAGGGAAGATATCCTTTGATGACGCTCTGTCGAGGGCGACGAATATCGAGGAATTGACGAGGTTGATCAAATAATGCCCCGCGTTCGGCAAGTCCCTGGCACTGGAAAAAAGAAATTAAAGGTCAGGAGAGAAAAGTGATACCCGAAAAGCGTATAAGCAAGAAGCTCGGAGAGATCCTTGTCAACAACGAAGTGATCACCCAGGAACAGTTGCGGAGGGCCGTTGATTTTCAGAGGCACGAAGGGGGGCTTCTCGGAGAGATACTTGTCAAGCTGGGTTATGTGAACGAACTGGATATAGTGCAGGCCCTGACGGTCCAGTACGGGTTCCCTTATCTCCCTCTGGAGGACTATGAATTGAAAAAAGAGGTAGGGAAAATGATCCCCGAAAACGTGGCGCGTCAATACAGCATAATCCCTATAGACGTTATCGGGAGCATACTGACCATCGCCATGTCGAACCCGCTGAATGAGAAAGCTATCGAGGACATCGAGATGATGACCGAGAAAAAAGTCCAGGTCTTCATCAGCACGGTCACGGCCATCCATGAGTCTCTGAACAAACTTTACAAACCGGCCCATACTTAAGGGCGTTCCAGAATGGCTTTATCACTGACAAAAAAGATTTGTGACCTTCTTATTAAGAAGGAACTTGTATCTGAAGAAGACCTCAAGAAGGCCAGGCAGATATACTCTGAAAAAGGAGGAAATCTCAGCGATATACTTGTCAAGATGAACGTCGTTACCAAAAAGGGCCTCCTGACCGTGCTCAGCGAGGGCCTGGGTTTCCCCCCGATAGACCTTTCGCGGCTGAGACTCGACGAAGACACCCTCAAACTCATCCCGAAAAGGGTCTCGAAACTTTACCAGATCCTGCCGGTGTCCAAGGTGGGAAAACTGCTTACCGTAGCCATGGTAGACCCTCTTAACATACTGGCCCTTGACGACCTGAAGATAATGACCAACCTGGATATAAGTCCGATCATCGCGGCCGAGGACGACATGAGAGAGGCTATACAAAGGTTTCACGAAAAATCGGCTGACGAGGCGATCAGCGCGATAGTGGATGATATGGAAAGCGCGCAGATGGAGATGATCGCGGAAAAGGAGGAGGAGATCTCATCCGGTGATCTTCTCCGCATAACGGAAGAGGCCCCTGTCGTGAAGCTCGCCAACATGATACTTGGCAGGGCCATAAAAGAGCGCGCGAGCGATATCCTTATAGAACCCATGGAGACAAGATCGCGTGTCAGATACAGGATAGACGGCATATTGTTCGAGCGCTATTATCCCCCCAAGAGGTTCCACCAGGCGATAGTGTCGCGTTTGAAGGTCATGTCGGATCTTGATATAGCCGAGAGGCGGCTCCCGCAGGACGGACGGTTCAGGATAAAGGTAGAGAGCAGGAAGGTGGATTTCCGGGTTTCTATCGTGCCTGCCAGCGTAGGGGAGAGGGTGGCCCTCAGGATACTTGACAAGGAACAGGCGAGGATAGACCTTGACGGACTTGGTTTCTATGAACGTGACGTGCGGAAGATCCGGGAAGTGAGCGAGAGGCCTCACGGGATGATACTTGTATGCGGTCCCACCGGTTGCGGCAAGACGACCACTCTCTATTCGATATTGAAACACGTTGACGATCCCGGCAAGAACCTTGTTACCGTTGAAGATCCCGTGGAATACGAGATCAAAGGGTTCAACCAGGTCTCCGTAAACGAGGAGATAGGACTGACGTTCGCCGGTTGCCTGCGGTCGATATTACGACAGGATCCCGATATCGTCATGGTGGGGGAGATCAGGGATTATGAAACTCTGGACACAGCCATCAAGTCCGCCCTTACGGGACATCTTGTTCTCAGCACGCTTCACACCAATACCTCGTCCGGTTCCATCGTAAGGATGGTGAATATGGGCGTGGAGCCGTTTCTCATTACCGCTTCTACCGAACTTATCGCCGCGCAGCGGCTGCTGAGAAAGTTGTGCGAGGAATGCAGGGAACCTTATACTCCCGCGAAAGAGGTTGCCGAGAAATACGGAATTTTTGACGGGAAAGGAAAAATAGCGAAAATATACAGGCCCAGAGGATGCAGGAGGTGCATGAATTCGGGTTATCGGGGAAGGATCGGGATTATCGAGTGCATGAGCTTGTCTCCGGCGATAAGAGAGCTCATTTGCGGGAGGATGCAGGAGTTCGAGATAGAGAGAGCGGCGCGGAATGAAGGCATGACCACACTGAGAGAGAACGGCATAGAGAACGTTATCAAAGGTATCACTTCGCTTGAGGAGGTCCTGCGCACCACGGCGGAAGACAGAAAAATAGATTGAACAACACATGGAAAAATCGATAAAAGAAAGGATCATTAAGGCTTTGAAGGAAAGCGGTCTCGCTGAAGAGGAACGCCTTAATAATGTTTTGAAGGAAGCGCAGAAGAAAAAAGAGGGCGATATCATCAATGTCCTTGCCGAAAGCGGTGTCGTCTCTGACAGGGAGCTCCTAACCATATTGAGCAGAGAACTGGGAATCCCGCCGATAGACATGTCGAGAATGACCCTGCAGAAACAGGTCATGTCGCTTTTGCCGGAAAAGCTGACCAGGAGCCATTCCGTGGTGCCGTTGTCCAGGATCGGGAACGACATGACGCTTGTCGTTTGCGACCCCACCGATATCTTTGCGATCGACGACGTCAAAACCGTCACCGGCTGCAACGTAGAGCTTGTTCTGGCCACCAGGAAGGACCTGCATGGCGCCATAAGGTCCTTTTATGAAGCCGGGGATGAGGATATTTCCTCTATCGTTGAACGTGGAGAAGAAGAGTCCGATGTGGAGGTCATTGGCAGGTTCGAAGGCCTTGATGTGATGGAGGAAGCTGAAAAGAGCAAGGCGGCCCCCATTATCAAGATAGTCGACCTTATAATAAGCGAGGCGATCAAGAAACGTTCCAGCGACATACATGTGGAACCGCAGGAAAAATCCCTGAAGATAAGGTACCGCATAGACGGTCAGCTGCATGACGTCTTTAACCTTCCGAAAAAGAACCAGAACGCGGTATTGACCCGTCTTAAGATCATGTCAAACCTCGATATCACCGAGACGAGGGTGCCGCAGGACGGAAGGTTCAGGGTCAAGCTGGAGGGGAAAGAGATCGATTTCCGTGTTTCTTCTCTGCCTATCAGTTACGGGAACAAGATCGTCCTCAGGGCCCTTGACAAGAGCAATCTTTCCATAGGTCTGGAGACCCTCGGATTTCTTCCGGAACCGCTGGCGGACTTTCAGGAAGCTCTTTCAAAGCCGTTCGGTATAATCCTGGTCACGGGGCCGACAGGGAGCGGGAAAACGACAACCCTTTATTCCGTGCTGAACGAGATGAACGTTCCGGAGAGGAATATCGTTACGATAGAAGACCCTGTCGAGTATCAGGTCGCCGGTATCACGCAGATAGCGGCCCGTCCCGAAATAGGACTGGATTTTGCCAACGGTTTGAGGGCCGTTCTTCGCCAGAGTCCCGATGTGATCATGGTGGGGGAAATAAGGGATTTCGAGACGGCGGATATAGCCATCAAGGCTTCCCTTACCGGGCAGATGGTATTGAGCACGCTTCATACGAACGATGCCGTGGGGGCTATTACGCGGCTGGTGAATATGGGTGTCGAGCCTTTTCTCGTCGCCTCAAGCCTGGTAATGACGTGCGCGCAAAGGCTTCTTAAAAGGACATGTTTGCATTGCAAGGTCGAGGCAGATGTGCCGGAGGCCACTTTAAAGGAGATCAGGGAAAAATACCCTGAGGCCAGGGAAGTAAAGAAGTTTTACAGGGGCAAAGGCTGCGCAAGATGTAACGGCACGGGGTATCTGGGCAGATTGGGCACGCTGGAGACGTTACTTGTTGACGAAAAGATCAAAGAGATGATAAACGAGAGAAAGACAGAAGACCAGATCGTCGAACACATGAGATCAAAAGGTTTCAGGTCATTGAGGGACAACGCGATGAAAAAGTTTATCAAGGGATGGACGACCCTTGAGGAAGTATTGAGAGTGACTTAGTAACATGGCAAAATTCATTTATTCGGCGAAAGACAAGACAGGTCGCAACGTAAGGGGTGAAGTTGAAGCCCCTGACAAGAAGCATGCTCTGGAAATGCTCAGGGAGAAGGATCTTCTCATTCTTAAGCTTGAAGAGTCCAGGGAGAAAAAGGGCCTTTTTTCTTCGTTCAGAAGGTCGGGCAAGGTAAGAATAAAGATGGACGAGCTCGTTGTGTTCACGAGGCAGATGGCCACAATGACGGGCGCCGGGATCACCATAATCAATTCGCTTGATACCCTGGCCGAACAGGTTGATAATCCGGGCTTCCAAAAAGTGCTTCAGAACGTCCGTGATTCGGTCAATACCGGGGCGAGTCTTTCGGAGGCCATGGGGAAATACCCGTCTGTTTTTTCTTCTTTTTTCGTGAACATGATCAAGGCCGGGGAGACCAGCGGCATGCTGGATGATGTCCTTGAAAGGGTCGCGACGTATCAGGAGAAGACGAACGCGCTGCAAAAAAAGATAAAATCGGCAATGATATACCCCGCCGTTGTCACTTTCATGGCTGTCGCGATAACGTTGGTGATGATATTGAAAGTTATACCGGTTTTCAAGGAGATCTTTTCCGGGTTCGGGGCCGCTCTGCCGGCACCGACCCAGTTCCTTATCAATCTCAGCGATCAGATGCGTAAATATTTCTGGCTGTATGGTATTATCCTGGCAGCCGTAATGGCATTTGTAAGGTGGTATATAAACATGCCGAAAGGCAGAAAACAGATAGACAATCTTAAGCTGAGGCTTCCCGTATTCGGCCCCCTGTTCAAGAGGGTGGCAGTAAGCAAGTTCACCCGGACGTTAAGCACGCTGGTCAGGAGCGGTGTTCCAATACTTTCCGCGCTTGAAATAGTCGCGAAGACTTCAGGGAACAGTGTTGTAGAGGAGTCCATCAATGAAGTGAGGAACAGTGTAAGGGGCGGGGAGAGCATAGCCGGTCCGATGGAGGAAAGCGGGATTTTCCCTCCGATAGTGACGCGCATGGTCGCTGTCGGGGAGAAAAGCGGTGAATTGGAGAAGATGCTTACGAAAATAGCCGATTTTTTTGACAACCAGGTAGACGCGATGGTAGACGGTCTTACCAGTTTGATAGAACCTCTTATCATAGCCTTTCTGGGTATTGTTATAGGCGGCATCGTGATATGTATGTTCCTTCCGATCTTCAAGATATCTACGATAATCAACTTTTAACTAAATGAGCCAAAAAATATGTGATGCTAGAAGTATATTCTGGGGACATGCCTGTGCGACCTAAATAGGCGCCTACAACAGGCGTGTCCACAGAACCTCAGCAATTCCTACAAGGTGACTGCAACAGGTGTGTCCCCTTGAGACATGTCCCCAAGTTCGTCCCCAAGTTCGTGAAATGGGGAAAACCGTTCATTTGTTCAATAAAATAACAGAATTTATACAAAATTAACAGAATATTAACTAATTATTAACATATATAGTATAAACTTTAGGAGATTGTAAAGTATGAAATTCGCAAGGAAGATATCCCCGGATTTGCTTTCAAGAGCAAAGATGGGTATACTTATTATCGGGGTTTTGTACGATGTCAATTCCCCGAAATCTGTTCTTTGAAAGGAGGTGAGAAAAATGAAGATACGCAAGCTACTGGGAAAAAAAGGGTTCACACTTGTTGAAATAATGATCGTTGTTGCTATCATAGGTTTGTTAGCTGCAATAGCTATACCGAATTTCATGAGAGCCCGAGAGAAAGCTCAGCAGAACGCCTGTATCGCTAACCTCAAACAGATCGATGGCGCGAAAACGCTTTACGCTCTGGATGAAGGCCTAGCGACAGGAGGAGCTGTGACGATGGCTAATCTTGTGACCGCGTACATAAAAGCGACGCCTTTCTGTCCTGCGGGAGGGACTTATACCTTAGGGGATATAGGCACCTCGCCTGCATGTACTGTAAGCGGTCACGCGCTTCCGCCGAGCTCATAATACTGCTTACAAGTGTGGCGAAAAAAGAGGGCGATTATATGTCGCCCTCTTTTTTTATTGAAATTCCATTACTACGAGTTATCATATATCTTTATAAAATAAATTAGGCGCGACGTGTTAAACCCCAATTGTGCAAAGCGCTTAATTTATCGTAACGGAATTTCAATTAAGAAATGACGAAAACAGCGCGAATACTTTTTATCATATTGATCCTGTCAGCGGCTCTGTTCTTTTTCTCAGACAATGAGGTAGATCCCGATCTGTGGGGGCACCTGAAGTTCGGGGAAGACATATATACAAGCGGGAGTATACCCCGTTTTGATATTTATTCGTATACCTCTCCAGGGGCGAAGTGGATAAACCATGAATGGCTGTCCGAGCTTATTTTTTATACAGTATTCAAGCACGCCGGCGGCGCCGGTCTGCTGATCCTCAAGATCGCCGTGGGCGTTATCATGGTTTTTATACTGTTATACTGCGTGTCCGGTGAGACGGAAAGCTTTTTCCTGAGACTCGCGGCCCTTTTCGTCACTTTTTCAGTGATAGGTTACGGTTTTGCCACCAGGCCGCAGATCTTCACCTATCTTTTTTTCACGGCGACCGTTTTTTTTCTTTATAGGTTCGAGAACACGCGAGAGGGGAGGTGGCTGCTGCCGCTGCCGGCGATCTTTCTCCTTTGGGCTAATATGCACGGAGGCGTCGTGGCGGGCGCGGGGGTGCTTTTTCTTTACTGTCTTTTCAGGTTTTTCAAAAGGGAGTTACGCCCGGGCCTCGTTATCATCACGGTCGTTTCTTTTGCCGCTACGTTCGTCAACCCCTACGGGCCGGAGCTATGGGGTTTTCTGGCGAGAACGATTTCAAGGCCGAGGCCTTACATACGCGAATGGGAGGCCATGCGCGCGACAGTAAACTATGTTGATTATTTCGCTGTCGTGTTGCTGGCGGCCGCAGGACTGTTTTTTTCAAGGATCAAAAGAAGTCCTTTTGAGGTCACGGTCCTTTGCGCGGCTTTTTTAATATCTTTTCTTCATAAAAGGCACATTGTCCTTTTCGCGGTACTGTTCTGCGTTTATATCCCCAAATACATTGACTCTTTTATGGGAGAAGTTCTGCTCGGTCTTGAGAGAAAGTTACCGCAAAGATTATATGTAATTCTCATTCCGTTCTTTTCGATGTTCTTTCTGTCCAGCGCGCTTTTTTTCGGGAAGACAAACCCCGCTGAGATAGAGATACCGGGCAGAGAATATCCGGTTGAAGCTTTGAGGTTCATGAAAGACAACGGGATAAGCGGCAATATTTTCTGTTTTTTTGACTGGTCACAGATGTGCATATGGGAGCTTTCAGGCAATAGCAGGGTGTTTTTTGACGGCAGGTACCGGACTGTTTACGGCGATGACCTTATCAAGGGGTATTTTGAGGTGCTTTATGGCGAAAGAGACCACAGGGGTTTTCTGGGCGGTTTTCCGGAGACCGATATCATGCTTCTGCACCCGTCCACTCCTCTGGCGGAAAGGCTGACCGGTGACCGCGCGTGGATCAGGATCTACGATTCCCCCGTAGCGGTGATGTTCATAAAGAAAAACGCCAGGAACGAGGATGTCGTATCGCGGTTCAGGAACGGAAAACTGAGGTATGTTCCTCGAGAAGCTGGCCCCTTTTATCTGAAGAGGTAAGATGGAAAGATGGTTTTCAGCTGATACGGTTGAAAAGAACAGAACGATAATAGTCTTTCTTTTCTTCGCGGTTTTTTTCATTACCGGATTGTTTGTTGCCGGGGATTACGGTGTTCCATGGGACGAGTTTATCCAGAGAGATTTCGGCATCGCCGCGCACAGACATGCGTTTGAAGGGGATAAAGCGCTTCTTTCGTTACGGGAAAAGTATTACGGGCCGGCCTTTGAGATGTTACTTGTAGCCGTGGAAAGAACGTTCGGCCCGAAAGACCCCCGGAGGGTAATATTTATCAGGCATCTGGTCACTTTCCTGATGTTCTTTACGGGGGCCGTTTTCTTTTACTTCTTGTGCAAGATCCATTTCAGGAGCTGGAAGTTAGCGCTTTTGGGGAGTCTGATGCTGATCCTCAGTCCCCGCGTTTTCGCTCATGCCTTCTATAACTCCAAGGACATACCGTGCATGTCTCTTTTTATCATCTGCGCTTACACCTTGATAAGGTACCTGGATGACAAATCGCTGAAAAACGTTTTTCTTCACGGGCTGGCCTGCGCGTTGTTGGTCGATGTGCGGATCATGGGTGTTATCATGCCGGTTCTGACAGTGTTCCTGCTGCTTGATGAACTATGGGTAAAGAGAAGCCATTTCATAACCCCGTTCTACTGCGGCTGGCTGCAAAAGCCATTAGCTGCGTTTTCGCGGCAAAAAGTCCTCAACGTAGCACACCGGCTACGTTTCCGGGCTTTTTGCCCCTCAGGCCTTGCTAAAGGCTTTTTCGCTCAGCCTCGTTACAAACGGGGTTATGAAAGGGCTTCTAGGAAAATAACGAAGGAAAAGAAGGATATCCTGATAAGCCTTCCGCTGTATCTGATCGTTCTTGTGTTTTTCACCGTATTTTTCTGGCCAGTCTTGTGGGAACGCCCGTTCCATAATTTCGTGATGGCTTTTACAGAGATGAGTTTGTACCCGTATCCTGTCACCGTCCTGTATCTCGGCAATTATATAGATTCCACGAACGTGCCGTGGCATTACATGCCCGTGTGGATCCTTATTTCTACCCCCGCAGTCTATGTTTTACTGTTCTTTTCCGGCCTGGCCGTATTAACGGCGAAATTGATTAAAAATGCCGGAAAACCGTATCCTGTAAGCCGGAACGAATTCATATTTTTATACTGGTTCTTTGTTCCTGTAACAGCTGTTATCGTCCTGAGATCCGCCCTGTATGATGCCTGGCGCCAGATGTTTTTTGTTTATCCCGCGTTTCTGGTACTGTCACTGACGGGCTTGAGATCTATTTTTGAGTTTATGAGATCGAGATCCCGGCGTGCCGTCCGCGGAATTGGCGTCCTGGCGCTGGTCTCGGTCCTCGCGGCCGGTATGGCCTGCGCCGCGTGGTTTACGGTAAGATATCATCCGCATCAGAACGTCTATTTTAACGTGCTTACCGGGGGGATGCGCAAGGCCAGGAAGAACTTTGACCTGGACTACTGGGGCCTTTCTTACAGGAAGGCCCTGGAGTATATTGCTGAAAACGACCCGGCAAAAACCATTAAGGTCTACGTTGTGGATTATCCGGGTATTATCAGCTATTTTGCTCTCGCCCCTGCCGACAGGAAAAGGATAATTTATGTAAATTCCCCCGAAAAAGCGGACTATTTCGTGAGTAACTACAGATGGCACAGGGGAGAATACCCTTACAGTGACGAATTTTTCTCAATAAAAGTCGGCGGGGAAAAGATCATGGTAGTGTATCGGCTGGAAAACTAAAAACTAGGAAAACTAGGGACAGACACTAGTTTCCTATGGAAACTAGTGTCTGTCCCTAGTTTTCCCTGTCCTTCCAGAGGGCGTCCGTTTTCCACACGTACGACCATCCGGCGATCCCGGGACGCTGCCCTGTCTGATAGCTGAAGTCTTCTGCCAGTTTCCTGAAGTTGCTTTCCGCGGAAGGATCGGGTGTCCCGACTACAACGAACCAGGATATGTTCTTCTTGATGATCTCATCGATCACGTCCTTGGATCTTTCGGACGACCTGATGGTCTTTATCGGATGCTGCTTCCAGTAGTACAGGAATATCGGACAGGTAGGCATCTGCCAGTATTCAAACCCCGTGATCATCAGCCTGTCGTCGTCTTTCATCCGCTCGTTAAGGTATAAGGCCAGTTCTCTTGAGGCCCGGGCCCCGGGCCAGCCTTTCGGGTATGTTTCGGTGTGATATCCTTCATACGAGAAATAAAGACCGTTGAAGACCGTGATCGCGAGAAATATCAGAAGCGCGGGATATAAGATCCTTGATCTTCCGGCTCTCCGCAGGAGATATAAAGCCCCGCCACCAGCCGTCATCGCTAACGCCGGCAGTGCCGGAAGGATAAGCCAGGGCGGTTTAAGCGTGAAAAAGAACGAGACAGGGATGTAAACACAGAGCACGACCATGACGGGCAGGAACCATCCCGGTTTTTTTCTGAAGAAAGCCTTGTACGGGAGGAAGCACAATCCGATAACCAGGAAAAAAAGAATGCCTGTGCCCAGGTCCGGCAGCAGTTTTTTCACAAAGTACAAGGGCTCGTTCGCCCAGACAAGGGCGTATTTGGTGCCGGCGGAAAAAAACCTTGCGCCGTGTGTCGTCATCTTGCTGAAGAAGACGTACCACCAGGAGCAGAGAGCCAGGATTACCAATCCCATGGAAAGTATCTTCCTGATGGGTCTTTTCTCTCCGAGGACAAATAGCATTAAAAAAGCCGAAAGGACGAAGAATATCCCGTTCTCCTTGCTCAACAGGGAGAACGAAAGGGAAACGGCGCACCACATGAACCTTCTGTTAAGTAAGAGGAGGAGGGCCAGGTAACCGAGCAGGGACGCCAGGGAGTCCCTTTTTATCCAGGTATCATAACCTATGGAGCACGGCATGAAGCTCAGGAAGAGGCCCGTGAACCAGGCGTACCGCCACCCGCCCGTCTTCGCGCTGATAAGATATACCGTGAGGAATGTCCCGTAACAGAAAACAAGGGACAGCAGTTCAAGCCGGACGTCAAACCCTCCCGCAAGCGGGGACAGGATCCGCGCGAATGCCATGTAAAAAGGAGGGTGGTAATAATAAAACCAGTAGAAAGGGTCTCCGGCGGCGTTCAGGACATACGCCCGCAGTGAAAGGATATTCCAGGCCTCGTCCCACATCAGAAGGTGGTTTATTGTCTTCAACCTGAGGCAGATGAATATGAGGGAAAGAAAAACAAGTCCGGCAAAGAGTCGTATTTTATTTTTTGAAAATTTCATATTTTTCCAGAACTATTTTACCATCTTTATACTTCATGTCAAAGGAACCGGCATAATTGTAATGCGGTCTTTGACGATTTGTTGCATAATGAAAAATATAAAGGTATAATTTCAAAATAGCAGGTGTTATTATGCTTTATGTTAGGAAAAGAAAAGATGGTTCGATTGAACGGGGTTTTACCCTTCCGGAAATATTGTTCGTGGTAGCGCTTATAGGGATGCTGACGGTGTTGGCCTTCAAGACCATGTATCCCGCCGCTCTTTTATCCCACAAAAATATCTGCGTGATCAACTTAAAGAACATCTATCACGCGAAGACGATGTGGGCGATGGACAATCCCCGCCTGATAAAAGAGGAAGTTGCCTGGAATGACCTGGTCCCGGATTATCTTGATACACGGCCCGGATGTCCCGCCGGAGGGAAGTATACCATCGGGAATATTCGTTCGGACCCGAGGTGCAGCGTTCCCGGGCACGAGTTGTGATCTTTCCGCACCGCTGATGCTTCTTTGAAAATGACAGGAAGATACGGCGCTTTCCGCGGCTGAAAAAGCAGGTGGGATATTCTCGAATGCCCCGTGTTTCCAGAAAGCGGAGCGACCATGACAGGTGGTTGCATTTGATTGACTAAAAGGGTATACTTTTGGCAGAAAAGGGTCATTCCGGCCTTTCATAACGGGCAAGGAGGGATATTCTGAAAAAACGGGGGTTTACTCTCGTGGAGATCATGATCGTGGTCGCGATCCTGGGAGTTCTCTTGGCGGTGGCGGTCCCCTCGTATTTTTATGTGAGGAACACCAGCCGTCGAAATATATGTATAATGAACCTGAAACATATCTACGGGGCAAAGGCCTTATGGACCATGGATAATAACGCCAGGGCCTGGGATGAGCCCGGCTGGTCTGATCTCGTTCCCGAATATATCGAAAAGCGCCCTTACTGTCCCGAAAGGGGAATTTACACTATCGGAAACGTTCGAACGGACCCGGTTTGCAGCATCCCGGGTCACAATCTCTGGGATTCGTCTCAGGATAAGAAAAAGGAAGAGGTAGGACTCGGGCCGGGGGGATGCGCGGGTACTGAAGCCAGTTCCGGGGGGACCGCGGAGCCCTGATTGTTGTCCCTCAGGCCTTGTCAATGGCTTTTTCGCTTAGCCTCGCAACAAACAGGGTTATGAAATGGGTTCTAGAAAAATCAGTAAGAGGGCTTGTCATATATGCAGATAGACGCGCAGAAAAGAGAGACGTTCCTCGTAATACTGCTTTTATTCGCCGCTGCCGCGGTATGTTATAACGCGGTGTCCGGCGCGGCCTTTGTGTGGGACGACGAATACATCGTTCTGCGCAACCCCCTTCTAAGGGCGCCTCTCTGGTCCCTGCAGATATTCAAACAGGATATAATCAATTCCGGGTTCAATTATACCGTTTATTACAGGCCCCTGCAGATACTCAGCTATGCCGTCGATTACCGTTTGTGGGGGATGAAAGCTTCAGCATTCCATTTATCCAGCGTTTTCCTGCACTTCCTGAACGGCGTAATAGTCTTTTTTTTCACGTGCAGGATAACAAAAGACAGGGTCGCGGCGTTTCTGACCGGGCTGCTTTTCGTGATACACCCCGCGCATTCCTGCGCGGTTTCTTACATCTCCAGCAGGACGGACCTTCTTTTCTTTCTGTTCGGTTTTCTGAGCATGTCCTCTTTTGCGTTATTTGCCGAGAAAAAAAGATATGTATTCCTCTCGGGAAGCGCTTTTTTTCTCGCTTTTTCACTGCTCAGCAAGGAGGCGGCGGTCGTTTTCCCTTTTCTTATACTGTTCCTGGACGCCGTGCTCCTGAGGAGGGTACGCAGGTTCCGGTTCATTCATCATGTCCCGAATTTTTTCGTGACCGGAGGTTATGTCGCCTTGCACTGGTTCCTTTTGAGGCGAATGCGATTTACGTTCTTTGAAACCTGCGGGGCGGGAAAGGATCTTTTGCGTTTCTTCGAGATGATAAGGGAGTTTGTAGTGCTGTCTATTTTTCCTGTCGACATGCATATGCGCAGAGATATCGGCGTGACAGCGGCCGGGACGCTGCTTTTTCTTCTGATACTGATATTTTTCGCGTGTTCCCTTGTGTTTCTGAAAAAGATCAGGAGAATACTTGTTTTTTCTCTTGGATTTTTTATCATCGCGCTTACCCCTTTTCTTTTCGCGTCGGGATATTTTAGGGTTTTCGGCGAACACTGGATGTATCTTGCAAGTTACGGCATTTTTCTCTTTACGGCAGCCGCGCTTGTTACGTTTTACCGCCGGAGCGGGGTTTTCGTGAAAGGAGCGCTTGTATTTGTCATATTTCTCGGTATTGTTTTTTATTCGTCAAGCACGATAGGGCAGAACGTTTACTGGCGGGAAGATGTCGCTTTAAGCGACCGCGTTCTTGCTTTTTCACGGAAGGACATGCCCGCGATGCATTACAAGGCGGTTCAATATCTTGAGAAAGGCAAGGGCGAGGAATCGCTGGAGATAATGGACAGCTATGTAAAGGCCAATCCGGACAGTCCCAGGGCGTGGTACATAAAAGGCCGATTGACACTGGCCGCGGACAGGACCGACGAGGCCGAGCGGGATTTCGAGAAAGCTTTGAGTATAGATCCCGATTACGATAACGGTTATCTGGGGCTGGCCTTTGTGGCTTTTATCAAGGATGAGGGAAAAAAAGGAGTAGAGTGCCTGGAAAGAGTGATAGCGATCAATCCGGGACATTCGGAAGCGATGCTTCTGCTGGGGACGGCTTATTTCGATGCGGGGAAGAAGGAAAAAGCGCTTGAAATAACGAAGGAGGCCAGGAGGATAAACCCGTATGATTACAATTCTCTGGTCAATCTTGGGACCATGTATACGCGCCATGGATACCTTCGGGAGGGGGCACTATGCTACCTGGAAGCCGTTCGCCTTTATCCGGAAAGGCCGATGGCCTATTATAATCTTGGACAGGTCTTTTTAACGGGAGGGCAGGGACAGGAAGCGGAAAGATGGCTCAGAAAAGCGCTGGCAGTTGATCCGTCCTATGCTCCCGCGATAGAGCTGCTATGGAAAATGCGGTCGGAGCGGGTCGTGGATCGTGGTTCGTGAATCGTGGATCGTGATGAGTGATGGGTGATGGGAAGTTCTGGGGACACGCCTGTTGTAGACGACACGAGTGGGCACCCAGGCATGTCCCCAGAATATATTTTTATAACGAGATACTCATAGCGAGCATTCTTGCCGAATACGAGATACCCATGGCGACCATACGCGCGCAATACGGCCTCAACTTGACTTTGGCATAATCGTGTGATACTCTTTGGGTGAAAATTATTTCTTATTTTAGCCTATATAAGATAATATTACCTTGCCCAATCGGGGGCGAAACAGTATGTGCGTGCCGTTATTAAAAAATGATAAAATTTGGTAAAAAAGTAGAAGAATCGGTTGGTCTTGATATTGGAACTTATTCAATAAAGGTCACTTCTGTCAAAAATGAGTCCGGAGAGAAGGTCCTTACAGGGTACAATATCAAGAAGTTCCCCCTTGATAAAAAAGAAGTGAACGTGGAGCAGCTTATCGAGGAAACCCTGGAGGAGATCGACCTGCATCCCGAGACGGTCAACCTGGCCATATCAGGCCCCGAGGTAATTGTCCGATTCATAAACCTTCCCGTAATGAGCAGGGAGCAGCTTCAGAACGCTCTTGTCTTCGAGGCCGAGAAATACATACCTTTCAATGTCAACGAGGTCGTTCTTGACTTTCTAATACTCGGGGACGCTCCTGAAACCGGACAGATGAGGGTGCTGCTTGCCGCCGCGAAACGCCAACCCATCGAGTCAATGGTGAATACCATTAAAAAACTCGACATTATCGTGAACGTCCTGGATATCAACGCGTTTGCCATGTTCAACGCCTTTACGGCGTCCAACCCCCCGCCTGAAGAGAAAGGCGCCGCCTTTCTCGATCTGGGACATTCGCAGACGGACGTCTTGATCGCGACGGGTAAACAGCCAAGTTTCATGAGGCAGATACAGATAGGCGGAAAGGATGTTACTGACGCGATCTGCCGCGCCCTTTCGATACCCGCGGACAAGGCCGAGGAATGCAAGTTAAATCCCGGGGAAGAGAATAAGGAAACTGTTCTAAGGGCGACGGCTTCAGTCCTTGATGACCTGGCCCAGGAAGTGCACCTTTCTTTCGGTTATTTCGAGAACAGGTATAACAAGCCGGTAAGTGATATTTATTGTTCCGGCGGCATGGTTTATCAGGAAGGCATAGTGGAGTATTTGAAGGAAAAGCTCGGTGTGGAAGTAAAAAAGTGGAACCCGGTATCGAACATGAAGATATCTGAGTTTCTTTCCAGGGAGGATATAGATTCGGTCGCGTCACAACTTCCCATAAGTATTGGTCTCGCGCTAAGGGGATAAATTCGTGAATCGTCGCTTGTGAATCGTGTTTCGTGGTTCGTTTCTCGTGACTCGTATACGGGTCCCAAGAGACGGGCCACGAACCACGAGAGACGGGCCACGAGTCACGAGAAACGAGCCACGAATCATGATAGAGCTCAACTTATTACCCCGGGAACTACGGAAAAAGAAAAAACGCCAGATGCCGGACATCAAGCCCGTCCCGATCCTGGTCGGCGTCGCAGGCGTTCTTGTCCTTGTTCACATTTTGCTGGCGCTTCTTGTAATTAACAACGGTATTCTCCTTAAGACCTTGAAGAAGAAGTGGGAGCGGATGAAGCCGCAGAAAGAGATGACAGACAGGATCGCGAGGGAAACCAGCGAGCTTGAGAAGAGAGTGACCGCTGTCAGGGCTCTGGCCAAACCGGACCTGAGCTGGACAACCCTGCTGAGCGGCTTGAACCAGGCGATGATCCCGAACGTCTGGTTGTCGGATCTCAGGCTTTCATTCGGGGGTAGGGCGTATAGTATAAGAAAAGAAGGCCAGGTCCCGACGCAGCTGAACCTTACCGGTTACGCGCTCGGCAAGAGCGAAGAAGCGACGAGCGCGGTTGCCAGGTTCATAAACAGCCTGAAGCGCAATAAGATTTTTTTCGATTATTTCAAAGACGTTGAACTGCAGAACATGAGAAGCAGCACTGTCGCGGGGGAAGAGGTCATGAACTTCAATCTTAAATGTGATTTCAAGAAACCGGAAGAAAAATCTGAGACCGCCGTTAAGAGCAGGAAGAAATGATAGATATTAACATTAATAACGTTAAGAACAGTTTAAAGCTGGACAGGTTAAAGGAATTCTGGAGCGATGAGCTGAACAGGATGTACGTGATCCTGGGGGGCACTGCCCTTCTGGCGATCCTGTACCTGACTTTTTTGATAATACCCAAGTTCGGGCAGCTGACCAGAGTGTCCAGAGAGGTGAGCGATCTTAACGACAAGATAAACCTGGTCAACAGCAGGGTTAAACGCCTGGACGAGACAAAGAAGAAATTGAACGCTTTGAGGGAAGAGCGGGCGCGATACGCGAAACAGCTTCCCGAGGAGAAGGAAGTCCCGGAGTTCCTTGAGTGGCTTGCCGCGACCGCGGACAGGTCGAACATGAAGATACTCAGCGTAACCCCGCGTGAGATGACAGCGGAAGGCAAGAAAGGGAAGAAAAAGGTCAAGCAGTATTATTTCGCCATGCCTATCCTGGTTACCGCGAAGAGCGGGTATCATCAGCTGGGGCACTTTGTAGATGACCTTGAACACGGTAAGAGGTTCATCACGATAGAGAACCTGAGCATAAAATACGACCCGAAATTCCCGAGAAGACATAACGTAAGAATGGACCTTAAGACATATGTATCGATGGAAAGTGAGAAGAATTAGCGCGCGAGCGGCTTTTTTAAAAACCATCGCCCTGACAGCGCTGCTTGCGGCATGTTGGCACTGCGCGGGGTCGGCGTTCGAGTATAATTCTCTCGGCCGCAGGGACCTCTTTGTCCCGCTTGTCGGTGTGCCTAAGGAAGGCTCTGGAGGCGGTGTGATGGGCATTCTCACGATAGACGATGTCGCGCTTCAGGGTATTACCGTCAGTTCAGGAGGCGAGAAATACGTGGTTATTAACGGGGAGTTGCTGAGGGAAGGGGATAAAGCCGGGAGGCTTTCGATCATAGCGATAGAACCTAATGTGGTAACGATAGAGATCGACGATAGAAAGTTCGAGAAGAAACTTTATGAATAAAAGGGGGATCAAAAGATCATGAAACAGATGAGATCAATGGCTGGCAGGAAAATTTTAATAATTGTCATCTTAGTTATTTTCGGGAGTTTCTCCCTGTCCGCGCTTTCGTTCGGGCAGATGGAGGCCGCGCCCGCGGGGACTTCGGGAGCGGACATTGTCAAACAGGATATCAAACAGCCTCTGCCGAAGCCCGGGAACGTGACCGTGAACTTCAAGGACGTTGATATCAAGACGGTCCTGCATTACCTGTCCGAGGTGAGCAACGTTGACATCGTCCCTTCGCCCGGTGTTGAGGCAAAGGTCACCATGAGACTGAGAGACAAACCCTGGTTAACGGCCCTTGACATAGTCACGAGGAATTACGGTTATACATATTCACGTGAAGGGGATATTATAAGGGTCATTCCAAGGGGGCAGCTCCAGACGGAGGAGCCGGTGACCGAGGTCATTCCCCTGAATAATATCATACGGGAAATAGAACTGGAGAAAGAAGAAGAGGGCGACGAGATAACTGTCAGGAAAAAAGACGAGAGCATTCAGCAGCTTATGTCCGCTATCAGCTACATTATTGATACGGGCAGGGGCGAAAGGGCAACTTATATATCAAGCGTAAACTCTGTCATCGTGACCGCGATCCCAGCGCATATAAGCCAGATCAAGGACATGGTAGCGGAGATCGATAAAAGGACACCCCAGATAATACTCGACACGAAAATCGTCGAGATCCTGCTGGACGAGGATGAGCGCTTCGGTGTGGACTGGCAGACGATCATCTCGGCGGCGGGCGCGAGGAGACCCATAACATTTCCCTTTACGGGCGCCGGGCTCTTAACGTGGCTCCCCAGTGGACTGCAAAGACAGTTTTTTCCCTCCTATAATCTTGAAGTAGATACAGTTGAAGGCCAGCGTTTTCCTTATTTAAATCCTGTTCCTTTTATGGATCCTACTGCGGTGCCGGCGGGCCAGGGAAATTCTATTTTTTCATTCGGGACACTTGATTTCACCACTTTTCAGGCAACGCTGAGCCTCCTGGAGCAGAGAGGCGACACGGAAATACTCTCAAGCCCGCGGATCACTACCTTGAATAACCAGAAAGCCACGATAAAAGTAATAGAGAAGATAATGCTTCAGCAGTCCATAGAGAGCACGGAATCCGCCAGAACCGTAACGATAGAGTACGAGTCGGAAGATGACGCCAGGGAAGTGGGCGTGAAGATGATGGTCATCCCGCACGTTAATGAGGAAGGCGATATCTCCGTTAACCTTCTGCCGGAGGTGTCGAACAATGAGGGGTTCAGCGTCATGACGATAGCGGGACAGGCCCAGCAGGGGACGACCGCGCTTACTTTCAGTTCGAGGGAAGCGAACACGATAATAAGGGTCAAGGACGGAGAGACGATATACCTCGGGGGCCTCATCAGAAAACGCCTGGTCAAGACAGACAACAGGTTCCCCATACTCGGCGACCTTCTCGGGGACATACCCGTTCTCGGCAACGCGTTCAAGTATGAAGCCCAGCAGTTGGAAAGGACAGAGGTAGTGTTCTTTGTCACTGTCTATCTGGTGAAAGACGGCATGGACTCGATCCGGAAATCTCAGACCGTGCCGGAATACAATAAATTTTTCACGGAACAGGAAAAGAAGTTCAATCCCTCAAGCGTTCCGGTGATGAGGACCGGAAAAATGAAAGTCACCGAGGAACAGGTGGAAGTGCCTGTCTCTGATACCGCGTCCGTGAAAAAAAAGGGCTATAAGCCGTTTCTGGATTTCAGGAAGCAAAAGAAGCGCGAAGAAAATAGGACGTGATGAGTGATGGGGTATTGGTTAGTGAGTTATCGGTTATCGGTGATGAGTGACGGGTTTATTATAAGGCATTAGTTTGGTCAATGAGGATCTTGCCCGGGGGGGGGCAGGGAGGAAAAAGGGGTAAAAGGCGGCTATCGCGGAGCAGTTTTTAATCTGCCGGTAAATCGTCAGACTTCAGTCGGCGGAGAGAGAGTTGCGAAATGGTCCTCTCCTGTCATTCCGAGCGAGCCGAAGGCGAGTCGAGGAATCTAAAACCCTTATTAAATGTGAATTATAGATCCTTCGACTCGGGCTTCGCCCTCGCTCAGGATGACAGAGGGTCAGAAATATATCATTTCGCAACTCTCGCTTATTTCACGCCAATTGACAAAAAATAATACATTAAACTATACCTATTATTCATCACTCATCACTCATCACGTACCGCGCGTAACGAAACTTTAAAGGTGTCCTGTGATATGCTGGATCCCCGCTTTCCTGGCCCTAATATTGAGCGCAGGCCAGGGCTCCTTCTGTGTGCGCTGCGTATGCTCGCACGGTGTCGCGGGGATTAAATTCGCACTATGACTTACGCTCCTTTCAGTTACGTAAGTCATGTGCTCATTTAACTTATGCCGCAGATAAAGACCGTAAAGTATGAAGCCCGTTTCTGCAAAAAGGGCATGATGGTATATATTTCGCATCTTGATCTGATGACGCTTTTCCGCAGGGCCATTCGCAGGGCCGGCCTCCCGTTCGTCGTTACGGGGGGATTCACTCCGCGCGTAAAGATAAGCATCCCTTCCGCGTTGAAACTGGGGCGGGAGAGCGGCAACGAGAAGATGACTTTATGGCTTACGGATGATATTGATCCGAAGGAGCTGCTGAAAGAGATCAACGGGCAGCTGCCGGAAGGGATCAGGATCGTGGAAATACAAAGAGCCTAATGTGCCGGGGTTCAACGTCGACTGTCGAATGTCGACGATGGGTCATAGGCCGAATAAAGATTTGTTTTATACATGGAAAGGATGGTTTAAAATGGCAAGAAGAAGATCTAAAGGAAAAGAACAGGCGCGAACGGGTAAGGAAATACTGATCAATGTCGGGCCGGTCGAAAAGCGTGTCGCGATACTTGAAAACGATGAACTGGCGGATTTTTTCATGGAGAGGAAAGGGCTGCAAAATTGCGCCGGGAGTATATACAAAGGACGCGTCAGCGCGATCCGGCCGGGGATCGAAGCGGCTTTCGTCGACATCGGGATGGATAAGAACGGCTTTCTGCACGTGAGCGATGTCGTTGACAAGAGTTCCATTCTTAAAGAAATGCTTCCCAACGAAGATGAACCCACCTTCAGGGCCGGCAGGAAGCGGGGGGCACCGAAGATCGAGAACATCCTTAAGAGCGGGGAAGAGATCATGGCCCAGGTAGTAAAGGAAGCGATAGGGACCAAAGGCCCGAGGCTTACGACATATATCAGCATTCCCGGGAGGTACATGGTCCTTACGCCTTATGACGCGAACGTGGGTATTTCACGCCGTATAACCGATAGGGAAGAACGCAAACGGATACGCGATATCCTGGGCCGGATAGGATCTTTCAAGCAGGTGGGTTGTATCGTAAGGACGGTGGCGGAGAACCGTACGGAAGAAGAGTTGAAAAGCGAGCTTCAGTACCTGATGAACCTGTGGAAGCGGATCAAATCCAGGGCCGAGAAACAGAAGGCGCCTGTGACCGTTTACGAGGAGTACGGCATCGTGCTGCGCATGATCCGTGATTTTTTTACCGAGGACGTGACACAACTGGTGGTTGACTCGAAAGAAGAATATTCAAGGATCCACAAGTTCCTCAAAGCGTTCATGCCGTCTCTCCGGAAAAAGGTCAAGTTATACAGCGGGCGGACGCCCCTTTTCAGGAAGTATAACCTGGATAGAAAAATAGACGAAATATTCGAGAGGAAGGTAGGGCTCAAAAGCGGCGGTCATCTTGTCATCGAACAGACGGAAGGCGTTGTCGTTATAGACGTGAACACCGGCAGTTTTGTTGGCAAAACAAGCCTGGAAGAAACCGCTTTCAAGACCGATATGGAGGCCGCGGAAGAGATCCCGAGACAGCTGTTGTTGCGTGATATCGGCGGCATCGTGATCATAGATTTTATAGATATGGAAAAGAAAGAACACCGTGACAGGGTGTTTCATCTGCTTCAGCAGAGACTGCAGGACGATAAGGCGAGAATAAGCCTCCGGGGCATGTCACAGTTCGGCGTGGTCGAGATGACAAGGCAGCGGATGCGCAAGAGCCTTGAAAGTTCCTCTTATGTGGAATGTCCTTACTGCGGTGGAAAGGGTATGATCAAAAGTGTCGAGACCATAGCGATCGAGGTTGTAAGGAGGATCGACAGAGTGCTGTCGGAAAGCGTACAAAGACATAAACATATAAGCGTGTTATCGCATCCGGACATAAACGAAGCTCTTTTATCGGAACAGGCGCGTATGTTGAGAGATATTCAGCGTAAATACAGATGCAAGATCGATGTAAAAGGGGACAGATCGCTGCATATAGAGGATGTTGTTATTGAGGAACGCTGAATCTGGTTTTTTCTAAAACGAAGATTAAGTAAGAAAATAGCTTCCTTTCAGTTATATTAAAATTAACTTAAAACTAACCATAATTTAACCATTTAGTAAATAATCTTATATATACTAGAAATAGAGTTATAGTAGGGCACATTTAAATGTGCCCTACTATCTTTTCTGTGACCTCTGGTTTTTTTTTGCAGAACTTGTTTTGATACAGGAGGCGGTTATGGTAAGGGTCCTTACGGACATCAGGGGGATGACGCTTGTCGAGGTACTTGTTACAGCTGTCCTTATCTCGATAGTGACAGTTTCGCTTATCGCGACCGTAGTCCAGAGTTCTTCTTCTTCACGGCATATAGACATGGTATATACTTCATCATTTCTTGCCCAGCGCAGAATTGACCTGATGAAAAGGTTCGATTTTGATGAGGTCCCGGCCGCGGAAGAGACGGACGTCCGGATCGGAGCGGACGGCACTATTGACACGGAAGGGGACTATTTCAGGACCACGGGAGTCTATACCAGCAGTAACCCCTATCTTTTAAGGGTCAAGGTAAGCGTGGACAGAGACGTTGACGGCAGTCCGTCGGGATATCCTGTCGTAATGGAGACATATTTCGTGGATAGCGACGAAGTTATGATATATATGCACGGGAAATAAAGTTCAGGGGCCGCGGGGGTTATACGCGGTGATCCGGGACGCGCTTTTTTTGAAATGTTAGTTAAAGAGGGTTCGCTGAAAATGAAAAGGCTATTGACCTGTAAAAAAGGATTTACTCTCACTGAAGTGATGTTCGCCGCCGTGGTAACGGTGATGATCATAGGGACAATTATGTCCGTATGGCTTTTTACTTACAGGACTTGGATAGAAAAAAGCCATCAAACGGAACTTCGGATGGATATGATGAAAGCTCTTGAAACCATCAAGAACGATCTGCGTTATTCAAGCCTTACTTACGTATCTTTTTATCCCAATACAGGGCCTCCTTACAGTGCCATCAGTTTTCCCACGGCTGAACCCGACGAGAACGGACTTTTCGCCCTGGACGGGAACGGGGAAGTAGACTGGGACAATATGCTTTACTATTATATCTATCCCGCCGGCGGGAATACGATGCGGCGCACGGTCGAGCCCTTGACAGGGGGGGTAGAAAAGGATGACGCGACAAGGTACGGACAGCTGGCGACTGTCGTATCCGCGGGGGCGGGAGGCTCAGGGTCGGAGACTGATGACAATTTCTTAGTTAATGTTAATATTTTTCAGATCATCCCGCTGGCCCCCATAATAGAATTTTATGATGAATCCAGCACGCCGGTAAGGATCGGCAAGGTCATCTTCGGATGGGTAAAACTGGGTTCCGGGGATCACACGATTCGCTTTGAGGTGACCGGAAAGAATGACCTGTCCTCCGGATACGATATCGGGATAGATAACCTGATGATAGAACCGTCCGGAAGCCAGAGGGAAGCGGAATATTATAATTCCTCCTTCGCGCCCTCGGGGGCCCTGACCATAAGCGGGGGAACTGCCGGAAGGGTGCATGATATTGTCTGGAGCCACGATAATTATCTGGAGTTTGACTTCAGCGGGGAAGGGGATTACGCGGAATTCGGTGATTCTTATGACCTGTGGAGGGAATCCTCTTTCAGCGTCGCGTCTCTTGACAACACTGAGATGGTGGATGAAGAGATACATGTAAAGCTGGACGTGCCCGAAGGGAATGAAGCCGGGCGCTTTGTGTGGTATTCTCACGTTGAGGCCGGGGACACCATACCCGGCGGTTCGGACGGGAACCTTCCGGGAGGAACACCGGTGACGATCCGCACTATAGTTACACCGGATAATATTGACCTGGACGGTGACATGGTCAGGGTATCTTTCAGGTCGTCCTCGGAAAACCCCCTGAAAATAGGCGCGGCCTACATAACAAGAAGGAACGCGAATGAGGACGGATTTGTAAACCCGGATCCTTCCGGCAAATCCATAAGCGAGTATCATATGCACCAGCAGCTTTTCTTCAAAGACACGTATGATAAGGAGGCCCCCGGCGGTACCGATGATAATGTCGAATTCGCGTTTATCCCCGCTGGTTCGGTTGCCTGGAGCGAATGGACGGCTTTTCCTCTCATTCGGGAGGTTTCGGGCAGTGACGTTTATTATTTTATAACTTTTTTTGTTCCGGACCTTGGCAGTGTTACTAACTGGCCGACGGGATGGAGCTTTGATGCGGGCAAGACCGATTCCAGGTACTGGGCCGGTAGCTCGCCGCACAGCTATTACCTGTCAAACGGCGATTATACCACGAGCGATCTTATAGAGGCTTCAGGCACCCCCGCGTGGAGCGGTGTCTATACGAATTGGACTAGTCCGAACGATATCTATGTGACGGCCAAGATAGATATCTGGCAGACGACAGGCACCGTGGAGTCGCAGATATTCGATACCGCTCTGAGCGCGCCCGCGTATAATAAGATAAAATGGTCGGAGGTCATCCCTTCGGGGACTGATGTTGTTCTTAAGGCGCGTTCTTCCGCGAGCAGTTTCATGAGCGGCGCGACAGTATGGGATTCGATAACCGGGACGAGCACCAATCCGGATACACTGAGTATCGGCAGCGGCAGGTATGTCCAGTTCCTGGCGGAATTGACAACCGAACCCTTCTGGGAAACACCGAAGCCTTCATCGCTCAGCTATTATAATTATATAAATGATCAAACGACACCGCCGAATCCGGATTATGAGTTCCCCGTTGACAGCGACGGGGAGCCTTATGTAAC
>JAYEOV010000026.1:0-14943 GCA_034723315.1 Candidatus Omnitrophota bacterium
CGTCTCCCCCCCTTTGAAAAAGGGGGCCAGGGGGATTTTTTAATTTCTCGTAACGGAGAAGAACGATTACAAATTTAGAATCCCCCTAACCCCCTTTTTCAAAGGGGGGAAAGTTAAGGATTTTTAATATCCTTGATATGCAGCATTGATCGATATTCGGTATTTATCTTCGGTTGTAGTTGTAATCACTTTAAAAACAGGTATAATAATATTGAATTTCCGTTCAATTGTCTTTCAATATATGCTGAGATTTTGTCTTTTGTTGAGCGTTCACGCGAGCAAATGTTTTTTGATCCCATCCCTTAAATAGACGTAATAACCAGGAGGTTGAAGAAATGTTCCTTAACAAGAGATTCTTCCTGATGATCCTCATGGCAGTTTTTATTTCTGCTGTTGTCATCTCAACGGGTTTTTGCGCGGAAAAAGTTGAGAAATACATACCGGATATTGAAGCCGCGGAGGAAGGTATGACTTTGTGGCAGATCATCAGGGCCGGCGGGGAAGTCATGGTAGTTCTTGCGTTCTTATCCATTGCCGCGCTGGCCCTGATCACCTATTATTTCCTTACGATAAAGCAGGAAAAGCTTCTCCCGGAGGATTTTCTTGAAAAATCGCTGGATCTGATCGAACAGCAGAGGTTCGAAGAAGCCAGGAGAGGTTGCGAAGACAGCAGCAGCAGCCTTATTTCAAAAGTCCTTTTTGTGGGGCTTTCACGCCTCGGGAAGGAAAAAGTCGTCGTCAAAGAGGCCATACAGGATGAGGGCAGACGCGCTACCGACGGTTTGTGGCAGAAATTGAGCTATCTTGCGGACGTGGCGGCAATATCCCCCATGGTCGGATTGCTGGGAACGGTTCTGGGCATGATCCAGGCGTTCAATGTCATAGCTTTTCAAGCCGGGGCTGTCAAACCGATACTGCTGGCCAGCGGAATATCCAAGGCAATGGTGACCACCGCGACCGGGCTTATTATCGCGATACCGGCGATGATATTTTATTCTTTTTTCCGCGGAAGGCTGCAGGACGTTTCCGCGAGACTTGAGAATATTTCCCAGGAAATTTATCACCTGATAACGGAAAAAGGCGCTTAACGTTATTACTTCCGTAAAAAAGGGGAGATAGCGAGGATGGATTTTTCAAGTTCCAGACAACCCATGTCAGAGAGACCGACTATACAGATGGCGCCGCTCATCGACATAGTCTTCCTCCTGCTCATTTTCTTCATGTCCGCTTCCATATTCTACCAGCTTGAGACCGAGATAAACATAACCGTTCCTACTGCCGGCGAATCTACCGAAATAAGACGGGCACCCGGAGAGATCATAATAAATATCCGAAAGGACGGGACGATCGTGGTCAACCAGAGACAGCTTGGCTATGAGGACCTGGAACACATGCTCAGGCGGATATCGGGACTTTACAGGGGCCAGCCTGTTATTTTAAGGGCGGACCGCGAGACATACCATAAAGACGTTATCAAGGTCCTTGATATATGCGCGGGTGCCGATATCTGGAACGTTTCTTTTGCCACGATGAGAGAAGAGGATGCTGAATAGTGAGGGGATCCTGTTGAAAAGCGTCAAATCCTTCCTGGTGTTCGTAACCTTCATGTCAATTCTTATCCTTGCGGGTTCATTCGCGTTTTCGCAGGGAGAAAATAACAAGAACGAGCTGGAAGAATTCGATTTTGCCAATGGCCTGTTCTCCCGCGGCATGTATGATATGGCCGTAAAAGGTTATCAGGATTTTCTCAAAAAGTATCCGCGGAGCGTATACACTGAGCTCGCCGATTACAGGATCGCCGAATGTTACTTTCTTGACGGTAAATACGATGAGGCGCTGGAAAAGCTCGATGTCTTTTTGGAACAGCACCCCCGGGGTGATCTCGCCGAAGAGGCCGGGCTCAGGAAGGGGCAGATATATTATCTCAAGGGCGATTATAAGTCCGCTGAGAGTTTTTTTTCGGTCCTTGCCGGGAAAAGCGGCACGGGAGAAACTGAAGAGGCGGCACGGTATTATATTGCCGGGATCCATTTCAAGCGCGGGGAGTATACCACCTCCAGAAAAATGCTGGAGGAGATCTTATCGGGGCCGGGTGCGGGTGAATACACGGCCTTTGCATACATGAATCTCGGGGATATTTACAGCGAACAGAAAGATTACGCGAAAGCCGCGGGAGCGTACGCGAAGGCTGCGGATGTTTCCGACGATAAAGCCCTGGCCGATCGGGCCGCTCTCCGTGCGGGGAAAGCTTATTATCAGGAGGGGGACCACTCGGAGGCAGAGGTTTTTTACCGTAAGGTCATAGAGGATCCCGCTGATCCCGGGGCCTTTGACCGCGCCGCGCTCGGGCTGTTGTCGACTTTATACAGGGACGAAAAATATAACAGCGTAATAAAGGTTTCCCCGGACCTTGTTTCCCGCATGGAAGGCAAGGATGCCGTCGCGCAGGCGCTGTTCATCCAGGGGAGCTGTTATTTCCGTGAAAACCGTTTTTCCGAGGCTGGGAAGATATACGGGGAAGTTTCCGTAAAATATCCCGATTCAGAATTCGGAAAGAAATCGAAACTGAACGAGTGCTGGGCTCTTTATAGACAGGGCAAGTTCGAAAAATGCATTTTATCCGTTAAGGCCTATACGGACATGACGAAAGATTCGCTTGATGAAGCGTTATACGTAAAAGCAAGGGCTCTCGCGGATTCCGGGCGCAAGGATGACGCGCTGGCTGTTTACCGCGAGATAGCCGAAAAGTTCAGGGATTCCGGTTTTCGAAAAGAGGCCATTTATGAAACGGGGTGGCTGTATTCCGGTTCCGACCGGTCGGCGGAAGCCGCTGACTATTACAGGATGTTCGTGGACGAGTATCCCGGGGACCGAAGGAGCCCCGCGATCCTTTTGAGAGCCGCGCAGGAGAATTTCAAGCTGAAACGTTACGGGGCCGCGAAAAAGGACTACGCCGATTTTCTGTCCAATTTCGGTGACAGCCCGTTGAAGGAAAACGTTCTTTATCAGCTCGGCAGGACCTGTTTTGAAGAGGGCGACTATGACAAAAGTATCGAATTTTATGGGAAATTCGCCAGGGAATTCCCCGGTTCGGAAGCAAAAGGATCAGCCATGTACTGGACCGGTATGGCGCATCAGAAAAAACAGGAATGGGATAAAGCCATAAAGGTATATTCCACGCTCAGTCCGGACATAAAAGGCGAGTTCTACTCCAGAGGCCTGGAAGCGATCGCGTACTGCTGTTTCCAGAAGGGGGATTACGGGGAAGCGGCAGAGAAATATTACGCCCTGATGACAACCGATAAGGATTTCAAATTACCTGACGGCGTTTATCTATGGGTGGCGGACTATTACCTCAACAAAGACCGGAACGAAAGGTCGCTTGAAGTGCTTAAGATGCTTCTGGATAAATATCCGGATTCAGGCGCGAACGGCGAGATATCTTACATGTTCGCGGAAAATTACGGGCGTTTGGGAGACTGGAATACGGCCGGGGGGTATTTTCAGGAAGCTTTGGATAAACAAGTGCCGTCCCCGTTTCTGGAACGCTCCCTCCTCGGGCTTGGAAGGGCATATCTGGCGGCGGGCGATTACAAAAAAGCCATGGGATACCTGGAGGAGGCCCTTGATACCCATACGGACAATATAACCGGCGCTTTCACGCGGTTTGAGCTGGGGAATGTCTACTCGAAGACCGGGAATTTCGGGGAAGCAGCTAAACAGTACATGATGGTCGCCATTCTTTATGAGGACGAAGATCTTTGCCCGAAGGCGCTTTTTCAGGCGGGTATCGCTTTTGATAAGGCGGGAATGCGGGAAAAATCGCTTGACGTGTTCAGGGAGCTTAAAGAAAAATATCCTGATAATGTCCTGGCGAAGAAGGCGAACGAAGAGATAAGGCGGATAGAAGGTGAGACTCAATAAAACGGTTTTATTCGCGTTGCTGATATCCCTGGTGGCGCACGGCGTCTTCTTTGCCTCGTCATCTTACATTGTGCTCCCGGGCATGCGTGAAGTGATGGACCAGACGCGGAGGATGTTCCGACTGGAGGATGTTGAGGAAGAGATCGCCACCGTTAAGCTGTTCGAGAAGGCCGACCAGGTACCGGCAATGAGAATGTCGCATCAGGGGCCGACGATCGAGAGTATCACTTTCGAAAAGATGATACTTGAAGAGAAAGTGGGGGAAGAGGTCCCGCTTGAAAGCAAGAAAAAGAAGATGGACAAGGACCGTCTTAACGAGATGTTGCCTTCGCTTGAGGACGTATTGGACGCAGAGAGTATGTTGACCAAGGAAGCCGAAAAGGCGAAGCGGGAGGCGGCCCCGGAAAAGCGATCTTTCGCGGAACGCCTTCTGACCGAGAAGGTCGTCGCCCAGCGTATTACTTCCGGGGCAAGTGACAGGGAACTGGCCTTGAGCCCGGCGAAGGGCGGCCTTGACGAGCCCGCACTGGATACGGATGTATGGGGACCTTTCGACACCGGCGTCTTCCAGGCGGGGGAGGAAGAGATCGCGGCGATGCAGGGCCGGACTCAGCTGGCTGATTATGAGGATATCGGCGGGTACCTGGAAGTGAAACTATACACTTACACTGAACCCGGTACGGGTGAGAAGTATTATAAGCTCGTAATAAGCGTAAAAAAAGAAAGCAGGATCCTCGTAATACCGAAAGAGGTAGTTTTTCTGATAGATTCTTCAAAAAGCATAACTGAAGAGAAGCTTACTTTCATAAAAGCGGGTCTCAGGGACTCCCTTGAAAGACTCAACCCCGGGGACCATTTTAACGTTGTCGCCTTCAGAGGGGACCTTGTCAAGTTCAGGGAACACTCTGTGAGAGCGACAAAAAGAACGGTTACCGCAGCCAGATCTTTCGTTAAGCAACTCAAAGCAGTCGGCCAGACGGACGTGGAAAACGCGCTCCTGGACATAATCGAAGAACCGATCTCTTTCTACCCGTCGTACATAGTTCTCGTGACGGACGGGAGGCCCACGACGGGGGTCATGGATTCCAGGAGGATAATACAGCAGATAACCAGGCGCAACAATATGCAACGCCCGATATTCTCTTTCGGGGGTGGCAGAAAGGTGAACCGGTACCTTCTGGATTTTATTTCCTACCAGAACAGGGCATGGAGCTGTTTTGCCTCTACGACTTACGGGATCCGGAGAGATTTTGAGCAGTTCTATCTGCAGATAAAGGATCCGTTCCTTTTGAACGTCAGGTACCGATTGATAGGTCTTGACGCGAAGGAGATCTATCCGAAATTTCTTTCGGATTTCTACCGAGGCAAGCCTTTTAGTTTATACGGCCGCTTTGCTGATGAAGATACCTTTTCCATGCAGCTTCTGGGTGAGATCGGCGGGATGAAAAAGGAGTTGATATTCGAAAAGTCCTTCAAAGAGGCTGAACCCGGAACTGCGGAAATAGCCAGGGATTGGGCTTTCAGGAAAATCTATTACCTTATCAGCCGGAATACCATGGGCATGGGGGACCCTTCGCGTTTGCGTTCCGAGATAGACGGTCTAAGCCGGAAATACAATATTAAGACCCCTTATGATATCGAGGACGGGGACTGATCGGATAGATTCAAAATTAAAAGTTAAAAATTAACAAGAAATAACGGAGAAACGGGGTCAGGGCTTAACAGTTAACAAAAATTCCATGCAAATGTTAAGCGTTAAGCTCTGACCCCAAATACATTGAATATGGCGGAAAAGAAGTTCATGTCCATGGCTCTGGAAGAAGCCTACAGGGGGATAGAAGCCGGGGACGGAGGCCCTTTTGGCGCTGTAGTGGTCAGGAGCGGCGAGGTTCTGGGTGCGGCGCATAATACCGTTCTGAGAGATAACGATCCCACACGGCATGCCGAAATAAGCGCGGTCTCGATCGCTTCGCGAAAACTCGGGACATTTGACCTGTCAGGATGCACGGTCTATTCGACCACCGAACCCTGTCCCATGTGTTTTTCGTCGCTGCACTGGGCGCGGATAAGCGTGCTGATCTACGGGACGAAGATCGAGGCTGTTCGGGAGCTGGGTTTCAACGAAATGGCCATATCAGTTGAAAAGATGAACGAAGAAAGCGGCTCTGCCATGGAGATCATCGGCGGATTTATGAGCGGGGAATGTGAAAAACTCCTCGGTTACTGGGGGTCCCTTCCTGATCAAAGGGTATACTAGAACCTTGTTAAACAAATAAGGTTATAATTAATGCAACATTATTTACTTAACGCTGCACTAGCTTAAATACCGGCTTGAATATTGACTTGATCGGGATTAGCAAGTATACTTCATATTACAAATGCTCAAAAGGGGGTAATATGCGTAAGATGAACTTGGCAGAAGGGGTCATGGTATTTCTTGGTTTTATGCTCCTGCTGAATATCGCGATTCTAAAGTTCAAGGGAATAAATTTGCTTGAACAGGTAGTAAAAAATCCGGGTACTCTGCTTTTGGCCGCCAATACTTGCTTTGTACTGGCGTTTGTGGTGGCTGTTTTCGGACGGGAGAAAAAATCGGAATAACAGGGACTTCGTTATGATGTTGTGCGGCAGCTTTTTAAATCTGTCCGCCACTACCAGCCTGAACGTATAATTTTCTTCTATTTAAGATAAAGGCCAGGTCTTGCATGTTGTAAATGTTAAAGCTGCATTCAAGACCTGGCCTTGTTGCTGTCAGTGTTATAGGGGACATCTATAACACTTGACACCGATAACATTAACCCCTGTAACACTACGATATCAAAATGTCTTTTTCCATGGAATTATTCCGTGAAGGCGGAATTATAGCCAGGAACCTTGCCGGCTATGAAATAAGACCACAGCAGATGCGGATGGCTGAGGCTGTTGAGCAGGCCATATCGGAAAAGCGTAACCTCCTTGTAGAAGCCGGTGCGGGTGTGGGTAAAAGCCTGGCGTATCTCGTTCCGTTTGTCCGGTGGGCTGTCGAGGAAAACAAAAAAGTAGTAATTTCCACTTACACGAAAACTCTCCAGAATCAGCTTTTTGTAAAGGACCTGCCTTTTTTAAGCCGTGTCATGGACCATAAATTCCGGTATGCTTTGTGCATGGGGTCGGAGAATTATGTCTGCATGAGAAAGGCGCGAAAAAATTCGACACCCGACCTTTTTGAGGAAAAACAGCAAAAGAAGCAGGTAGAAAATATAACCGGATGGCTTTCCCGGACCGAGACGGGGCTTGTTACGGATATGGATTTCGTGCCCGGGAAAACGGTCTGGGCCAGGTTTTCGCGCGAAGCCGACATGTGCATGGGGAAGAAATGTCCTTTTGAAGGTCAGTGTTTTTTCAGGAAAGCGCGCAGATCGCAGGCCATGGCGCATGTACTAGTGGTCAATCACGCGTTGCTGTTCACTAACATGATGTCGGGAAGCCGCCTTTTACCCGAATTCAACGGATTGGTCCTGGATGAGGCGCATACCCTGGAGGATGTGGCCACCGGACATCTGGGGAGAGAAGTGAGCAATTTGAGACTTTACGTTCTGCTTGGCGGCATACAGGCCTTTGCGGCAGGGGGCGCATTCGCGCGCGGAAGCAGCTTTGATCAGAGATCGCGGGAGATAAAGGACCTGGTCAACAAAGCGCGAAGCGCTTCCGAAAAATTCTTCAACAGCGCGAAAAATATCTTTGGAAAAAATGAAAGGATTATCCGGCTGGAAGAAGAGCCCCTCTTTCATAACGGCATGAGCGCTCCCCTGGCGGCGTTGTCGCTGTCGCTGATGACTCTGAGCCGTGATCTTGACGATCCTGAAATACGGGAGGAGGCAAAAGCCCACGCGGAAAGATGCGACAGCTTGTCGGAGGCGCTTGATTTTATTTTTGATGACAAAGATAAAAAATATGTCCGTTGGATCGATGTCAGGAACTGGAAAAGAGGGACGAACTATTCTTTTCATGCCGCGCCGATCGATATCAGCGGACAGATGAAGATGTATCTTTTTGAAAAAGTGAGCCCTATCGTGCTGACTTCCGCCACGTTGTCGTCGTCAGCAGGGGAAGCGGGGTTCAGTTTTATTAAAAGCAGGCTGGGGCTGGAGGGGGCCGTGGAACTTATGCTTGATTCACCCTTTGATTATGAGAAGAACGTTCTGATGTATCTCCCGCGTGGCGTTAACGATCCTAACAATGATTATGATTCTTTCGAGCAACGGGTCCGTGAAGATATTATCGGCATATACGATATAATGGGGGGGAGGATATTCGCGCTTTTTACAAGTTATGAGATGCTGAACGCGGTGGCTTCTGGTATTGCCGGTGAACGAGGGGATATAAATATCCTGAAACAGGGAGATCTCCCCAGGTATGTCCTGCTCGACGTGTTCAAGAAAAGTCAGGAGAGCATCCTCATGGGAACAACTACTTTCTGGCAGGGAGTGGATGTCCCGGGGACTTCTCTCGAGTGCGTGATCATAACAAGGTTGCCGTTCTCGGTCCCGACCGATCCTGTAAATGCCGCCCGGATCAAGTCCATAAAGGACAGGGGATTGAACCCTTTCCGTGAATACCAGATCCCCCAGGCTGTCATTATGTTCAAACAGGGGTTCGGCCGGCTGATCAGACACCATTCTGACAGGGGGATCGTAGCCGTCATGGACTCCCGGATCAGGACCCGCGATTACGGCAGAGATTTTCTGCGCGCTCTGCCCGAATGCCGGAAGACAGAGGATATGGACCAGATCAGAGAATTCTTCCGGTCTTCATAGAGGCCATTTCATAACCCCGTTCGTTACGAGTCTGAGCGAAAAGGCCATTGACAAGGCCTGAGGGGCAAAATGCCCGGAAACGTAGCCAGTGCGCTACGTTGAGGACATTTTGCTCCGAAAACACAGTCAATGGGTTTTGCAGCCAGACGCAGTAGAATGGGGTTATGAAATGGCCTCTAGTCATCCTCTATACTTCGATCCACTGTCCACAGTGATCCATGGACTGTGGTCTGTTGACTGAAATTTTCGGTCCAATATTCATTATACTGTGAAAACGTGACTTATCTTGAAAAGAACAGCGCAATATTATATCATAATGTAAATGTATTATTTAAGAGCCAATAAGATGCTAAAGGAGGTATACAATGTCTCAAGGGATAACAGCTATAAATGAGAAAGTCGAAAAGGAAAGCGTCTTTGTTGAACAGTTACTTACCGAGATACGTAAAGTGATCGTGGGACAGGAATATCTTATCGAAAGGCTCCTGGTGGGGCTTCTGGCTAACGGGCATGTCCTTATCGAAGGGGTTCCCGGGCTGGCCAAAACGATGTCGGTCAGTGTTCTTTCATCTTCTATAAGTACGAAGTTCCAGAGATTGCAGTTCACCCCCGACCTGCTGCCCGCGGACCTTATCGGGACGCTTGTCTACAACCCGAAAGACGGGACTTTCACTACCAAGAAAGGCCCCGTTTTCTCTAACATTATCCTTGCCGACGAAATAAACAGGGCGCCGGCAAAGGTCCAGAGCGCGCTTCTGGAAGCCATGCAGGAAAGACAGGTCACGATAGGGGAGAACACGTTCAAGCTTGATGAGCCTTTTCTTGTCCTTGCCACGCAGAACCCCATAGAGCAGGAAGGGACATATCCTCTCCCGGAAGCGCAGGTGGACCGCTTCATGTTGAAGATAAACATCGGTTATCCCAACAAAGAAGAAGAGCACAAGATAATTAAGCGGATGGCGTTCACGGACAAGAAAATAAAGGTCTCTCCGGTGGTGACGCCGGAAAGGATACTGGAAGTCCGCAAGGTGATAAACGAGATATACATGGACGAGAAGATCGAAAAGTACATAGTGGATATTGTTTTTGCCACGCGCGAACCCGGGAATTACGGACTTGACGACCTCGAAGGACTGATCGATTACGGGGCTTCCCCCCGCGCCAGCATCTACTTAACCCTTGCTTCCAAAGCGTATGCTTTTGTACAGCGGCGCGGTTACGTGACCCCGCAGGATGTCAAATCGATAGGCCCGGACGTTCTCCGGCACAGGGTCATACCGAGCTATGAAGCGGAAGCGGAAGATAAGACTTCCGAGGACATCATAAAAAGGGTGTTCGAGGAGGTTGAAGTACCTTAAGTTAGTGAATAGTATTCACTAACGACTAAAAAATGATACCGAAAGAAATAATAAGGAAGATAAGGCGGATACAGATAACGACATCCCGGAAGGTTACCGATGTCTTTGCCGGTCAGTATCAGAGCGTCTTCAAGGGCCTTGGCATGGAATTCGACGAAGTTCGCGAATACCTCCCGGGAGACGAGATACGTTCAATAGACTGGAATGTCACTGCCCGGATGGGACATCCCTATGTCAAGAAGTTCGTCGAGGAGCGCGAGCTCACGATAATGATACTTCTCGATGTGTCCATGTCCTGCCGGTTCGGGACCTCAGGCAGGATCAAGAGCGAGCTCGCGGCGGAGCTTTGTTCCGTTGTAGCTTTTTCAGCCATACAGAACAACGATAAGGTCGGGATGTTTACCTTTACGGACCGAGTTGAAAAATACATACCGCCGAGAAAGGGTGTCCGCCACGTTCTGCGTGTTGTCCGTGAAGCTATTTACAACAGGCCCCGGGGGACGGGGACGGACATTGAAAATATACTGGAGCATTTAAACAGGGTGGGCACCAGGCGGACGATCACCTTTCTGATCTCGGATTTCTTCGCGCCTGATTTCAGGAGGATCCTGTCGGTCACGAACAAGAGACACGATGTTATAGCCGTGGCGATCACCGATCCCGCGGAACTTGAATTACCGGCGGCCGGTATTATCAAGCTCCATGACGCTGAGACAGGGCTGCCTTATGTCGTGGACACTTCCGATCTCAAGGCGCGGAATTTATACAAGGACCATGTCGGGAAGATGATAGACCAGCGGCGCCGGCTGTTCCGGTCAGTGAACGTGGACAGCATCGATATACGCACGGACCGGTCTTATGTTGAACCGCTGATAAGGTTTTTCCGGACGAGGGAAAAACGCCTGGCGCGGCGTTAGGCTGGTGTTAGACGAGTTTGCTCGCTATGGGTATTGAGTATTGGGCAAGGTTGTTCGCTATGGGTATTGAGTATCGCGTAAATAGAAATATATTCCGGGGACATGCTTTGGCGAGCAAAATGGGCGCCTACAACAGGCGTGTCCCCGGGACTTCAGGCAAACTTAATAGGCGCCTACAACAGGCGTGTCCCCAGAACTTCAGCAATGCCAGGAAGGCGTTAACAACAAGCGTGCCCCCAGAACTTCTAAAGATATTTTTCGTGATCTTTTTGTTTTTAACGACGATAAGTCCGGCGACCGGTTTCGGCGACAGTGAGAGAGGGCCTTTTGATATTACCGCGAAGGTCGACAGGAACAGGATCAACGTCGGTGACAGGATAAAACTTGGCATTATCGCCGAGGAGACCGGCGGCCTGGAGGTTTATTTTCCGGAGACCCCTGAAGATCTGGGGGAATTTACACTTGTAGGATCAAGTCCCGTCGAGAAAGGCAGGGGAAAAGGCAGGAAAGTGGGGCGGGAGTATATTATGAGCATATATACGACCGGGACACATGTCATTCCGCCAGTTAAAGTGAGTTACAGACAACACGGTGAAACCCAGTGGCAGGTAGTCGATAGTCCACAGGTCCCGATAGATGTCGTCAGTCTCCTGACAGGAGAAGACAAGGATATAAAAGACATTAAAGGATTACTGGTTTCCGGGATGCGTTTATTCCTGCTCGTGATCATTCTGGTGCTCCTGCTTATGGCAGGCGCCGTTTCGTGGGCATTATGGCACAGGAAGATCGTTCAGGCGGCTTCCGAAGCCGCGGTGGAAAGGACGGCCCATGAGATCGCGTACGAACAGCTCAGGCAGCTGAAGGCAATGGACCTTCCCGGCAAAGGGCGGATTAAAGAATATTATACAAGACTTTCGGATATCATCCGGCATTATCTGGAGAACCGATTTTCCCTGCGGGCTCCCGAGATGACCACAGAGGAGTTCATGGAGAAGCTGAAAAGGTCCCCGGCACTTATCGACGAGCATAAGGGGCTACTTAAGGATTTCCTTTCGAACTGTGACCTGGTTAAGTTCGCGAAATACGGGCCAAGTCCGCTGGAGATACTTGACAGTTTTCAGGCCGCTGAGCGGCTGGTCGACAAGACAAGGCCCGAAGAAGAGGAAGAAGATGTTGAATTGAAGGAGGCGCGGGGATGATAAGACTGGCGAATTCACCGGTCCTGCTTGTGTGCATCCTGGTACCCCTTTTAGTATATCTTGGCAGGAAGTTCGACAAACAAACACGAAGTTCGTTCCGTTTCTCTAACAGGGATCTGGTAAAAGAGCTCAGGCCGTCATGGCGGGTTAAACTCGGCGATCGGCTCATCTATCTTCGGTCTGTCTGTCTGTTGCTGCTGATCCTGGCCGCTTCGAGACCGCAATCCGCGATCGAAGAGACCAGGATCTATGTCGAGGGTATCGATATAGTTCTCGCGGTGGACGTTTCCAGCAGTATGCTCGCGATGGATTTTGAGATCGGCGGAAGGAGAATGAACCGCCTTGATGTAGTGAAGGATGTTGTAAGGGATTTTATCCGGAAAAGACCGAATGACAGGATAGGACTTGTCGCCTTTGCCGCTCTCGCGTATACGGCATGTCCTCTTACGCTTGATCATGACTGGCTTGAAAAGAACCTCGAGAGGCTCAGGATGGGCATGATAGAGGACGGGACGGCGATCGGGTCTGCGATAAGCGCCTCTCTCAACAGGCTGAAAGAGACGGAGACGAAAGAAAAGATAATAATACTTCTAACCGATGGCAGGAACAACGCGGGCAGGATATCGCCCATGGCCGGGGCTGAAGTGGCAAGGGCTCTGGACGTAAGGATATATACTATCGGCGCGGGGTCAAAAGGGCTGGTTCCTTATCCAGTAAAAGATATGTTCGGGGACACGGTCCTGAGGCGCGTCAAGATAGACATTGATGAGGCCCTGCTGAAAAAGATCGCCGAAATAACGGGTGGGATATATTTCAGGGCCACTGATACGGGATCTCTCGAGGATATCTACAACAGGATAGACAAGCTTGAAAAGACGCCCATGGAGGAAGTCGGGTACAATATCTATAAAGAGCTTTTCGGTTATTTTCTTGTCCCGGGTCTTTTTTTTCTTCTATTGGAAGTTGTTTTGTCTAACACGTTACTCAGGAGGATACCGTAGATGAGGTTCGGAGCGCCTTACATGGCAGTATGGTTATGGATAATCCCGGGTACGGTCATTTTTTACATTCTGACGAGCCGTATCAGGGAAAAGGCTCTCAGGCGTTTCGCCGGGAAAGAGCTTCTGCCGGAAATATCTGGTTCTTTTGACGCGGGAAAAAGAAGGGGCAGGAATCTGATAGTAATGGTGTCGATATTGTTACTTCTTCTGGGACTGATGAGGCCACAGTGGGGATTCCGGTGGCGGGAGGTGAAACGGAAAGGGCTGGATATTCTGATAGCCCTGGACACCTCGAACAGCATGCTTGCCGAGGATGTGTTGCCCAACAGGCTCGACCGCGCGAAACTTGCTATAAGAGACCTTGTAAAAAAATTACACGGTGACAGAATAGGACTCGTGGTATTCTCCGGGACCGCGTTCCTGCAATGTCCGTTGACCCTGGATTATGACGGGTTTCTGCTTTCTCTGGATGATGTGGACGTCTATTCCATCCCGGTCGGGGGAACATCTCTCTCGAACGCCATATACACGGCTATCGGGAGCTATGAGGGCGGCAAAAAGAAAGAGAAGATACTGGTCATCATAACGGACGGAGAGGACCTTGAAGGAGGTATGGACAGGGCCATAGAAAGGGCCAAAGCGGCGGACGTCAAGATATTCTGTGTCGGGATCGGTTCTTTGAATGGCGAGCTTGTGCCGGTAACCGACGAGAAAGGGAAAAAGATTTTTCTTAAAGATCCTGAAGGTAATATAGTAAGAACGCGCCTGGAGGAGGGATTGCTGCAGAAAATGGCCCTTGAAACGGGCGGGATGTACGTCCTTGGGACAGGCGCTGAGTTCGGTCTTGACCTGATATATGAGGAAAAGCTTTCCAGGATGGAAAAGCAGGAGCTTAAAAGCAGGATGGAGAAACATTATTTTGAAAGGTTTCAGATCCCGCTTCTTTTTGCTATCCTGCTTTTGTTCATCGAACCTTTGATCGGGGACAGGAAACGGGGGGTGTCTTTCTGGGCGAAAAATCGAGGTGTTTACAACAGGCGTGTCCCCGGAACCTCTGCGAATGGGAGATAATATGCGGAAGGTCTTAGTGATAACGGCTCTCATATTTTTGCTGGCGGCGGCGGATACCGCGGGGGCAAAGTCAGTTTCACGTGAGGTAAAAAAAGCCGGACGTCTTTATGATGAGGGAAAATACGATGAGGCCATTGAAAATTACGATAAAGCGCTTGAAATAAGGCCAGATGACGCGAAAATATGGTATAACAAGGCTGTAACGCTTTACCGGAAAGCCGGTTTTTCGGATGCGGAGGATGCTTTTTTAAGAACGCTTGCCACGGGTGAAGAAGATCTGGAGAAAAAAAGCATATATAACGCGGGTAACAGCAGTTTCCGGGTAGCGGAAGCTCTGGAGCATATCGACCCCCGGTCTGCATTGAAGAACTATAATGAAGCTGTGCAATATTACAAAAAAGCCATGGAGTTTTCACCGGACGATCTCGACGCGAAATACAATTACGAGTTCACCCTGAAAAAAGTACATGATCTTGAAAAGGAGCAGCAGCAAAAGCAGGACCAGCAGCAAAAAGATCAGCAAGAGCAGGACCAACAGCAAAAAGATCAGCAAAAGCAGGACCAGCAGCAAAAAGATCAGCAAAAGCAGGACCAGCAGCAAAAAGATCAGCAACAGCAGGACCAACAGCAAAAAGATCAGCAAAAGCAGGACCAGCAGCAAAAAGATCAGCAAGAGC
>JAYEOV010000027.1:0-3907 GCA_034723315.1 Candidatus Omnitrophota bacterium
ACTCCTCTTTTTTTGATCTCTTTAGTTGCATGATATCAATAAAAGTTGTTTTTGTCAAATGTTGAGACCTGACCCCTTTTGATGGTACGCTAGTATCGTATAAAATGTCAAGTAAATATACGATAAAATCGTATAAAAATGCCGAAAATTATACGATAGTAACTTTTTAAGCGTATATTTCAGGGTTAAATGTGAAATAGCTTACGCCCGCGAAACTTCATAAGCACATTAGAAATTACAATGGATCTCAAATCCTTCGTCCGTTTGTTCCGCGATCACCGCGCCGGAGATGCCGGTAACGTAAACTTTAGTCCCCTCTTCGCTGAGGTCTTCCAGAAGTGCTTTGTTCAAAGCTTCTTTGTTCTTGTTCGTAATTACGGCCGCAACTGGGGCTGCCTGTCCGATAAACTCCCCGACAACCGACATATCGCCTAACCCCGCGCCGTGATGAGGCGCTTTCATAAGGTCTGTCTCAAGTAAATTCCCGAAGCGCAGCATGTCCTTCATGGCTTCTGACTGCGCGTCCGCGCAGAACAGTATGCTGCTGCCCCTGTCCGTCAAGACCCCGGCAACGATAGAATCTTCATTGGCGTCTCCGTATGATCTCCGCGGCGGATTGAACACGGTAAGATCTACTCCCGGGAACCCTTTAACGATATCACTTCTTTTAACTTTTATGCGAAAAATGTTTTTATCTTTGACGACTTTCCGGAATTCTTTATACAGCGACTTATCAAGTTCTTCTACCGCTACGTCTCCCCCGTCAATAACCGTCCCGACCTTGAAATTCCTCAGTATGTATAAAAGCCCTCCGATATGGTCTTCATGATCATGTGTAAGAAGAACACAATCTATACGTCTTATCCCTCTTTGCCGGAGATACGGGGCAAGGACATTACGGCCGGCATCGAACCCTGTCCCCTTCCCGCCCGAACCTCCGTCTATTATCATGACGCTTCCGTCGGGGAATTCCAGTGTTGACGCGTCGGCTTTGCCGACGTCAAAGAAGGTCGCACGGAGCGACTTCGGGGGCGTGATAAGTATTTCGTTCCAGATAAAGATGTTGGCGGCGAAGAGGAGGAAAATAAGGATGGCGTTTAGTTTTGTTTTATTCGTACGGGAATCGAGGGAGATCCCTCGACTCGCTCCGCTCGCTCGGGATGACAGAGAAGAGGCCCCGCTCGCCCGGGATGACAGAGAATAGAAGATGAGAATGGCCAGGGCTGCATAGTATATGGCTATCATGATGATGTTCGGGGACGGGACTCTTACATATGAGAACGGGAGTTCTGAAGAGAAACGCATGATATTCATGAAAAGGGAAATAACAAGGTCTAAAGCGCCGGAGATAAAGAAAGCCGCAGGCGCGAGAAAAGTAAGGGAACCCGTCATAAGTAAAATAAAACCAAGTATTACGATCACAAACAGCGCCGGAACGGCCAGGAGGTTCGTCAGTATCACGGAAGGTGTTATTATCCGGAAATATGAAGCGACAACGGGTATCATGCCTAACCATATCGCGAGAGATAAAGACAGGGACTTTAAGAAATATCTTTTTATGGCCGTTGTCCTGTTTTCGTCGAACTTCGGCGGTTTTATACCGAATAGAGGATCTGTTACCGGTGTGATATAGATTATTGAGAGAACGGCAAAATATGAAAGTATGAATCCCGGGCTTGTGAGCTGTCCCGGCCGGAAAAACGTTATCAGGAATGCCGAAAGCGCGAGAGAGTTCAATATATCGGTTTTACGGCCCAGCGACAGGCTGAAAAGGACGAACGAGCCCATGATAGCGGCGCGCATTGAAGAAGGCCTGCTTCCGGTAAAGACGGCAAAGGCGCATATCCCGATGATCGTAAGAAAATACTTTAGTCTTCCCGGGCATCTTACCAGCCAGAGGGATCCCATGATCACCGCGGCCACAATACCCACGTGAAGGCCGCTGACCGCGAGTATATGCATGGTCCCGGTCTTTACGAATATATCGTTGATCCGGTCCGTTATGCCGCCCCTTAAGCCGAGCACGGCGGATCCGGTGACCGCCCTGGCTGTGCCGTGAAGATATCTTCGGATAATACTATCAGATCTGTCCCTGGCCTTTGATATTGACCGTCTAACTGATAATAAGGGGCCCTTTTCCACTCCTGTTTTCAGATAACAGCCTTTATTCGAAGAATAAAAAACAGCCCGTATTCCCATCCTGTTCAAATGTGTCTTGTGATCAAAACCCGCGGGGTTCTTTTTACCTCCGGGAAGGGATATTTTGCCGATCAGGACGAGTTTGTCGCCTATGCGGGGTCTTTGCCCGGGGTTGAATAGATTGACGAGGACGGTGCCGGTGGTGTGTTGTTCGGGTTTATGGATTCCCGCTTGCGCGGGAATGACAGAGAGAGGCGCGGGAATGACATTCCTTAAAATTCGTTCCGCGCGAAGAGGAAAGACCAGCCGTCTGGCGTAGGAAAAGCCTTTCCATTCGGGAGTGCCCGTTACAGCGCCGTAGATAACGGTTTTTTGGGGAATTTCGGTGACAAAGTTACTTATATCGTTCTCAGCAGGGGTTATCGCGGCGGTATATCGAAAAATGCCGAGAAGAAAGAAGAAAAGACAAATCGAGATAAAGAAAAGTTTTTCTCTTTTTATTGAAAGAACCGCAAAAAGTATCCACAGACTTAAAGCCAGGATAAACGCCAGGGTGAACCCCGGAAAAACTGAACTATCAAGTATACCGGCGGTCAAAATGCCTGCGAGAAAGAAGATTATCGGGATCAGGAGTGGGCGGTTCATGTTAATTCATACTTCAAAGTAACCAGTCGCCAGTTACCAGAAACAAGAGACGTTATTAACCCTGGTTGCCTGTTAATGTTTACTTGTTGAATCTACTCTATCTTGATATATTCTTTTATCTTTTCGAGTTTCTTTTCGCCTATGCCTTCGACTTCAAGGAGGTCTTCCGCCCGGTAATATTTTCCGTGGGTATCTCTATAGTCCACTATTCTGGCGGCGAAGACTTCGCCTATTCCGGGGATAGTCGTGACCTCTTCAGGGGTAGCCGTATTGATGTTGACCCTTCTCCTCTCCTTCAGCCGCTTTTCTACTTCCCTGAGCGTAAGCTGTTCTTTTATGCCGTTTTCGATGATCGTGATCTTTTGGCAGGGGCGGGAGTAGCGCTTGTAGAGGATTGTAGCGCCTGTAAGAAGTGCTCCAGAGAGAAAAATAATAATTATGCGTTCGGTAGTATTCATATATCGCCTATTGTTAATGGGCTGCTGGAGTTGGGTATCAGGTTATCAGGGGATCGGGTTATCGGGGGAACGGGTTATCAGGGACTTGAAAATTAGGAATGCTTTCTCTTATCTTTATGTAATTTTCTTTTGTCACGCACATAATTTACATAACTATTGATCCCCGCGATTATACCTTCATACCATTTGAACCATTTATCAGCTTTTTCCCGTGTTAAATACTTTTTACCTACTAAAGCTTCAATATGATTTTGTGTTTCTCCCGCCTCTTTCCGGGATGTGAACATCCCTTTAATCTTATCATTGAAGTAATACGCAGTATATCCCTCTGCTATATTATCGCAAACAGACTTTAAATGTCGGCATAATTTGTCCCCGGTACCCTGATCCCCCGATTACCAAATCCCCTTATTGCGGCTAAACCCGCATTGTCATTATAGCAAATTGTTTTTTATTTTTCATCAATTTTATCTTTAAATTTTTTCCGGGGCTATTTCTCCCCTACTTCGACCTGGTACAGGCCGGCGTGGGTGCCTGTGAGCCAGAAGTGTTTGCCGTCCCAGGCGATGCCGGTCGTTCTTTTGGCGGGGGACCTGAAAGAGCCTAATACGCTGAAAGTGTCCACATCCACCTTATAAACAAGGTCACTGTACCAGCTGGTGATC
>JAYEOV010000028.1:0-40231 GCA_034723315.1 Candidatus Omnitrophota bacterium
TCTCGTAAAGATGAACGTCCATCGTAAGGCTCATACTGTCGGTAACGCCGGTTACCAGGGAGGAATAGGCCTCCGTTATGGGAACGGTGACAAAGTTCTCAAATTCCGATATCGTGAAACCGAGATACCCTTCTCCTTCCGAAAGAAGGTCCGTGATCTCTACCCATTCGCCGCCGCCGAGCGCTTCCCAGGTAAAATCTTCTTCATAAACACCAACTTCATAACCACCGACAATATCTCCGTTAAAGATGTTCCCGCCGCAGACGCTCCCGCCTCTATCTCCGTCGCCGTCTTTGTTCTCGTGAAAAAAGTGGCCGCTGAAAGAACCAACCAGTCCGCCGGAATTCCATTCGGTCCCGTTGACGGTCCCCACCCATGCGTCCGTTCCATTTTCGTAGTCAGATCCCTCTTCGGAGTTCGTGCTTTGTCCGCCCAGGGCAAGCTTCCAGTTATCGCTGTCAGGCGCGGTATAAATTCCTTTCGCTTCTATCCACCATATGCCCCAGTCTACCCACCATTCGCGCTCGTTTTGATCCTCGAGACACATACTCATACTCCCGCCGCCCAGATCAGTACAGGTTATGGTCCCCTTCGCAGAAATCCCCGAGACCCTGGTGTAAAGACGCTTTTCACCAAGGATCTCTCTTGTCCCCGTAAAAGATCCCAGGCCCTTGCCGTTACAAAGATCGTTGTCGTCATTGATCGATAAATCAAGCTCCCCGGGGGTAATGCCCACATAATCCCTGCTGGTAAAGTCCATTTCCATATCCCCGGCGCTGTTAAAGACATGGTCACCGACATCCCCCCTGTAAAAAGACGAATAGGTGCCGCCGTATCCCTGAGTATCCACGTAGATACCGAACACTTTACCCGTAAGATCGTCGCCTATCATCGTCCCACCGGTCTTACCCATCATCCTCCCGCCGTCAGACGCGGTGTAATCCGTATCGCAGCCCCAGAGCCTGTAATCCCCCCTGCCTGAAAAAATGCCGTTTACGCTGTTGCCGCTTGTAGATCTGCCGCCCCATCTGTCTCCGCTTCCGGGGACAGAAAAAGCGAAATCTCCGCTGACGGAGGTATCTTTGTCCTGGATAAATTCGATTTCTTCGTGCGAATTCTCCGCTACCTCGCCGAAATTGCCGGTAAAAGCGGCTGTCTCGTCGGGGGTGACGGTATTATCAGCGTTCTCCTGATAGGGAGGAAGAACGTCGTTGAACAGGTTGCTATCCGAATTTTCATTATCTAACTCTTCCAGCAGGTCATCTATAGTCGGTCCATCCCCGGAAGTCGATCCACCCGCTCCACCCTGGGAAGTATCTCCATCGGGAGTGGAATAGTCATCGACACTCCCTCCCGATTCCCACGTCTCGTCCAGGTTCATCCTTTCTTCACCCGTGGTGTTCCCCGGAACCGAAACATTACCCATGTTATCGGCAGTGGAGTTCTGCCCCGCCCCGACTGTTTCGCTCTCGCCTGAAAGAAGGTTTGTCACTTCTCCGCCGCCGCCTTCATAGAACGCCGTGGTCTGTCCCGGGCCGACATCCAGATACATGACAGTGCCTCTTACCGCGCATACCGCGGTAGGCGTCTTGACCTTGAAGCTTGATTTGGCCCCGATCTTTTCAACGATCGCCTTGATCTTACCGTAATCCGATTCAAAAGAATTGTCATATTCCCCGGTCTTCGGGTCCAGCCGCATTATTTTTAGAAGGATCTCCGAGTTCGGTTGGAGCGAAAGCATGTTCCCGTTCTCAAGGCTGATCCTGACCTTGCCGTCATCGCCTGTCCGGACCTTATCCCCCTCGATAAGGACTTCTCCCATTATCGCGCGGCGCCATTCCTTTTTCGCCGACTTAAGGACACTGACGTCGCCTCCCATGCCGGTGATCATGCCCCTTAAGTTCAACATCCCCTTGGCGTGAACTTTCACCTGAGGAAGGAAAAGGGGTTCTGTGTCCTTCTCATGCATGGAAAGTTCCGCGTCAAGATACTCACGGCACTTCCCCGGGGCGCCGTCAACCGGTATGCTGATAAAATCGCCTTTGGTAACGCTGGTCTTCTTGTCGGAGAAAGAGGGATTACAGACCGTCATCTTTCCTTCTTTCACCAGAATGCCGGTCATGTCGGCCTGGTGAAAAGCATATACGTCTGTCCCCTTTACGATCCCTTTCGCGCTCGGGGTGAGGATGTGGAAATTTGAGGAGCTTCCGTTCCTGGAAACTATGGCCCTCATCTTGCCCCTGAAGAGCTTCACGAGCGCGTTCTGTCTTCTGCTGTTCTCGTCAATAGAATATTCTTCGACGGCGACGCGCGAATTCGGCGCGAGACGAAGCACGCTTTCGTCATCGAAAGTGATCTCTACCCTGGAATTGCTTTTTGTCCTCACGATATCGCCCAGATACACCGGGTCGTTCTCCTTTATCCGGCAGGCGCCTCCACCCGCTTTATGAAGGACATCCGCCCTGCCGCTTATGAAAGTGTATTTTCCTATCCCGGCCTCAGCGGCAACAGCGGGAACCGAATATATCATGCACGTTAACATGCATACCAATATGAAAAACGCCGTCTTTTTCATTTTTTCACCTCATGTTTAAAATCTATATTTCATGCCCATACTGTAAACGTTTCTCGTGTAACCGTAGATACGTATGTTCGACCCGTCATCGACAAAAGTATAGTCCAGACGCAATTCCAGGTTCTTTACGATCTCGATCGTCAGAAAGCTGGAAACAGTCAGGACATTATCCCTCCTCTTCTGATCGAATATCAGGTTCGTCCTGGCAAAACGCTGGATAAAATAATCCAGGGTCCCGCCCCACTTGACCCTGTCCTCTATAATAGGCAGTATGCCGTTTAAAGTGATCCTGTTCCCGAAATATCTCCAGTTATCCCCCCTGGTGTCGTCGTAGTTCATCGTATACCTCAGGTGCGCGAACCCTTTGTTCTTTGAAAAGAACCAGAACCAGCCGGCATACCAGATCAGTTCGTTAGAATCCCTGTTCTCGCCCGCCATCGTCGTTTCCCAGATAAAATCATCGTATTTGTAGATAAAAGCGAGCTCGGCCATATGGTTCCTGCCTATCTTGACATTGTCCAGGTTGCCCACGGAAACAGTGTTCAGATAGTGTTTATCGTTGATCGTCACGTAGTTAAAATTAACGGGAAAATTAATAGCGGCTTTTTCCATGTAGAAAGACGGTTGCGCCAGGATGTTATGGCTTAACATGTCGTAGAACCCGAGGTCAAATTGTTTCCCGCAGTAAAAAGAATACGCGGTCTTCAGATTGAAGTAATCCACGGGCCTCAGGTTATGTTCCCCGTAAAAGGTATAAGCATGCCGCCAGTCACCCTTATCTCCGATAGCCGCGGCGAGTGTGGTCGAGTCAGGCTGCAGCACGACATTGCTGTCATACTGCAGGGCGGCGCCAAAATACCCGCGGAAAGGCCTCATGGCCTCTTCTTTTCTTTCAATGGCGTCAACGTACTGGTCCGCGAAACCCGCCAGGCTGAGGTTCGGATTCTCAGAAGCGATCTGCCTGAATATCGTTTTCGCTTCTTTGAGTTTTTCAGCCTTCACGTAGGAAAGACCTATGTAATAATCAGCGGTCTTTTCAAGCGACGTATCAAGAGATTTAGCCTTTTCAAAGGATCCTATCGCCCCGTCAATATCTTCCCCTTCTTTCAGCAGGACGAGCCCCTTGAAAAAGGCTATCTGTGCAGGATGGACTTCCTGTTTTTCCGCGACCTTGATCCATTTCTTCGCTTCTTTCAGGTCGCCTTTTTTGTAGAGGACGTCAATAAGTTCGGGCAGGGCGTTCTTTATTTTCGGCCGCAGAGTGACCGCGGCTTCAAGGTTGGGTTTCGCTTCACGGTAGTCCTGGAGCTGCTTGCAGGTTATACCGAGGTAATAAGCGACGAGGGAGGAATCGGGGCGTTCTTTCCTGAGCTGTTTCAGCAAGTCATATGCTTCCTCAAAATTCTCATGCTTATATTCCCATATCGCCTGCTGCGTTTCTTTATCCGCGCCTTCCGATCTTTCGGAACAGATAACGGGACACGCGCAGAAAATACCTGCCGCAATAAGCGCTAAAAATATCGCGATTATTCTGGATCTCATGAGCTTTTGGCGAAAATCAGTCCGATCTTTCATTTCATAAATGTTTATATGTTTATATTATAAATCGGTATTAAAGTCAATAATATTAATTTCTTTAAACGGGGACGCCCCATTTGGTACCACCCTACAAGGTTAAAACACGATAAAAAACATTAATTTATGTAACCGGTATTTTTTTCTTTATCGACACAGCCGTGGATAAGGTTAAACCCTGTCTGGGATTTTGGAAAAAACTGCAGAGAGAAAAAAATTAAAGAAAAGAGCATGTTATAGCTATACAGGGTGGCACCAAATGGGGCGTCCCCGGAAAGAGGACAGAATGTTATCCGGGATCGAGCTTAGAGAGGCGTTTGAATGCTTTGAGCTTTTCAGTCTGCCCTATTTTCGCCCTGGATACGGCATCCCGGAGAAAATTTATCGATGTGTCGTACACTTTCCTGTTAACCGGATACGGATGGCCGTCCTTACCGCCGTGAGCGAAACTGAACCTGACGGGATCCTTAAAACTCGGCTTCTTCCCGTAAACAAGTTCGGATACAAGAGCAAGGGCCCTGATCGTCTTCGGGCCGACCCCACGCAAGCCAAGGAGCTGTTCAAAACTCCCGGGCTTCACTTCGTAAGTGCTTAACAGTATCTTCCTGAGGTTCTCGGGCTTTATATCCCCGGACCTTACATCGTGACGGGCGGGCAGTTTCAGTTTTTCAATATTCGCATATTCTTTGACTGTTTTTTCCGGTTTTTCACGGGAAAGTCCCGCGCTCGCCTTTCTCGCGTCCCCGCTTTCTTTCGCCACCATATTGAGCGGTTTGCCGGTATGGTCGCAGCACACAGCCTTGTGCGGTTCACACACAAAGTCCTCTACATCCTCGCCAAGCCAGTGATAGCGCCTCGCCCAGCGGGTATTCTGGTTCATCCCCTGCTGTATAACCGTCCAGCGGCCTTCCTTATCTACTATGAAAGTGTGGTGATAAAGCTGGTAATCGTCCTGGAGCGCGGTGTTATCGACTTTTGCCGACATGCGGCTCGCATAGATCAGATCGTCCGGGTCACAACTGATCAGGCGTTTCTGCCCCAGATCTTCCAGTTCGGAGGGGGTTTTTCTTGATGTGCCGCCCTTCCCGCCGCACACGAACAGGCCGACCTCCCTGCCCGCGTCCCTCAATCCCTCTTTAAGCGCGCCGCAGACCGTAGTGGTAACTCCTGAAGAATGCCAGTCAAAACCCAGGACGCAGCCAAAAGCCTGGAACCAGAAAGGATCGGAAAGTTTTCTTAAATATCCTTCGGTGCCCGCTTCACGGCAAAGAATAAGACTCAGTTCCCGCGCGAGGAGCTTCATCCTGTCGAAAAGCCATCTCGGGGCTTTTCCGCCGTGCAGCGGAAGATGCGCGGTCCCGGTTCTCATTATATCTCCTGATCAACACGTAAGATGAAACGCTCCAACGACTTTTTTCCCTTCCTTAATCTTCTCATTAAAGATCTGCCACGCCTCGCCGGTATTCCTGTCAATGACCTCTATTCCCGCGTTCTCGAGCTTTTCCCTGGTCGCAGAAGGGATATTCATGCAGCCGGAAGCACCAAGCCCGACGATCAGGACATCCGGCGCGTAACCCGTAACTTCCGTCAGGTCCTCCATACACAGGGAATGTCCCTCTACCCGCCACCAGGAGGAACTTACCCTGTCGGGGAAGACGATCAGGTCGGAAGTATGCATTTTCCCGTCTACCGTCATCGAACCGAAAGTATATGAATCGATGCGCATATTCTGAGAAATGGGGTCAGAGCTTAACAGTTAACAAAAACTCCATGCTAATGTTAACTGTTAAGCTCTGACCCCAAATGTTGTTTCGTTTCCTCATCTCCCCTTCTGATACAACCCGACAAGTTCGGCTTTATCGAGTATATGGCCGCGCATGGCGCTTTCAAGGCCTTCCTTGCTTATTCCCTCGTCAAGACCGAGTTCAGCATCAAGCGCGTAGACCTTGAAAAAATAACGATGCGTACCCGACGGCGGGCACGGCCCCCCGTAGTTTTTCCTGCCGAAATCATTGATGCCCTGCTTGCCCGGCACGGTATTCTCATCGATGCGCGTAATAACCCGCATATCATAGACTACCCAGTGGACCCAGGTGCCCATGGGCGCGTCGGGGTCGTCGACTATCAAGGCCAGGCTTTTAGCGCCTTCCGGAACGCCCTCGACAACAAGCGCCGGATTAACGTCCACGCCTTCGCAGGTGAACTTTGACGGGATGTATCCGTTATTACTGAATTCTGAACTAGTGAGCTTCATTGTGCCACCCCCTGTTTACATTCAAATTTAGGGGGTCAGACCTTGACATTGACATAATTCTGTCCTTCGGGTTATTAGAAAATGTCAATGTCAAGGTCTGACCCCAAATTGTTGACCCCAAATTGTTTGCTTCAGAAAGAGCAAGGTCTTGTAACGCAGCCGCCGGAATATTCGGATCCCGTAGTAAGAAGTCTTTCTCCCGCGGATCCTTTTCCTTGACCGTAATCAAAAGACAGGACCTGGTCTCCCCTGGATCCATACCTGTATATCGTGATACCTTTACACTTCAGTTTATACGCGGTCATGTATATCTTCCTTACGTCCTCCACGGTCGCCTCAGGCGGCAGGTTTATCGTCTTGGATACGGAATTATCCGTGTGTTTCTGGAAAGCAGCCTGGATCCGAAGATGTTCCCCGGGAGACAGGTCAAACGCGGTGACGAACACCCGTTTCACACTGTCCGGGATGCCGCGTACGTTCCTCAACGACCCTTGCCTGGCAACGTCAGCGAGGACTTTCTTACCGTAAAAACCCTTCTCCCTGGCGACCTTCTCGAACAGTGGATTAATCTCGAAAAACTTCGTGTCAGAAAGGACGTTCCTCATGAAACTCACAGCGAACAAAGGTTCTATGCCGCTGGAACAGCCGGCGATTATGCTTATCGTCCCGGTGGGGGCGATGGTATTGACCGTGGCGTTACGCAGTCTCAGGTTCTTTTTCGCGTGAACGGACCTTTTGAAATTCGGGAAAACACCTCTTTCCCGGGCAAGCGCGGCCGAAGCGTTCAGGGACTCCCTGTGAATGAACCGCATGAGCCTTCCGGCAAGTTCCACTGACGCTTTCGATCCGTAGGGAACACCCAGTTTTATAAGCATATCCGCGAACCCCATAACGCCCAGGCCGATCTTCCTGTTGGCGAACGTGATCTTTTTTATCTCCGGCAGGGGGAACCTGTTCACTTCTATGACGTCATCCAGGAACCTGATACCCAATCCTATCTTTTCCCTGAGTTTCTGCCAGTCAATTGAACCCTTTTGGGTAAATTTCACGAGGTTGATGGAAGCCAGATTACAGCTTTCACAGGGGAGCAGCGGAAGTTCCCCGCATGGGTTTGTCGCCTCGATCCTTCCGATACCGGGAGTCGGGTTCTTCCTGTTTATCTCGTCAAGGAAAACAATTCCCGGGTCCCCCATACGCCAGGTGGTGTTGCAGATCAGATCGAATATCATCCTTGCTTTGACCCGTTTCGCTTTTTTCCCCGTTCTCGGATTCACCAGGTCAAATTCCCCGTTCCTCATGACCGCGTCCATGAACTTGCCGGTGATGCCAACGGACAGGTTGAAGTTGGAGAACCTGTCTTTCTCTATCTTGGCCCCGATAAACTCCACGATATCCGGGTGGTCGCAGCGGAGTATGCCCATATTGGCCCCGCGCCTCCTCCCCCCCTGGACTATGACACCCGTGGCCCGATCAAAAATGCTCATGAAAGAGACGGGCCCCGAGGCCTCGCCTTTTGTGGAATTGACGATATCGCCTTTCGGCCTCAAACTTGAGAAGCTGAATCCGGTCCCGCCGCCCGACTGATGGATACCGGCCATGTCTTTAAGGGCCCTGAAAATACCCTCCATGGAATCTTCAACTGGTATGACGAAACACGCCGAAAGCTGGCCCAGTGAAGTGCCGGCGTTCATGAGCGTGGGCGAGTTCGGCATGAACTCAAGATCACGCATCATCCTGTAGAACTTCTCTTCCACCTCGCTTGCGGATAAAATGGACCTGAACTTTTTCTCGGCCCTGGCGACGGAGGAAGCGACCCTTCTGAAAAGTTCGCTGGGCGTCTCTATCACTTCCCTTTTATCGTTTTTCAGCAGGTACCTCCTGTTCAGGACTTCCATCGTGTTTACCGGCAATTTGAGGTCGTCCCTGAGAGCAAGCGCGGATTTCACCATGCGGATATCGCTTCGCTTTTCCCTGTGCAGGATGTAGTTCCTTGCTATGTGACTGTAGCCTTCCCCCATCAGCACGGCTTCAACGGTATCCTGGATGGACTCCACGCCGGGGGCCCTGTTCCTGTAGAGCGACGAGAGTTTTTCCGCGACAAGAGGGGTTATCATCAGCGCCACCGCGCGGGCGCCGGCCCTTTTCTGCAGAACCTCAAACGCGGCTTTCTCGATGGCGGTCTCTATCTTTTTCCTGTTGAACAGGACCGTCGAACCGTCTCTTTTCCTTACCTTCCGGGGGAATAATGTCTTCGCCATAAAAAACCTCCTCTAAACCCGCCGATTTCCCGCTTAGAACCCATTTCATAACCCAGCAGAATTTAAGGGGTCAGACCTTGACATTGACATAATTTAAATTGTTAAATATCCACGGAGAAACACCGTGGAACTCTGTCCTTCGGTTTATTAAAAAATGTCAATGTCAAGGTCTGACCCCCTGATTGTTCACTTCTTTCTTGTGGAAACCCCACGGGCATGCCCTTCCTTTGTCATCGCGCAACGACAAAAAAAGATCAGTCCTCCTCGAGAAACGTGAAGTCGCCTATGACACGCGCGTCGGGATTCCTGCGCATATAGTCTATGTAGAACCTGGCCATGTCAGCCATTCGCGTGTGTGAATCTATTTCAATAACTTTTTTCAGTTCGGTATAAGCGCGGGAACGGTTGTGCCGGTAAACGTAATAACAGACTGCCAGGTTATAACGCGCCCTCTGGTCGTCCGGTTTGAACTCTATGATCTTTTTGCACTCGGCCATTGCGTCTTCGTATCTCTTCTGGCCAAAATACCTGTAACTGATATACTCCAGCGCCAAGACGTAAAAATCCGTGGTATCCTCGTCCATCCCGGGGAGAAGTTCCATCTTCTCCTTGAAGATATCGAACTCGGCGAAACCTTTTTCCGGTTTTCTCTCAAAGAAGTACGCTTTACCCAGGTAAAGATGGGCGGGAGGATAGTCGGGCGCGAACCTTGTGACTTTCCTGAAAAGCCTGATCGCGGCTCTTCTCTGCCCCTTTTCCCAGTAGATCTGTCCGAGCTGGGTGATCGCCGCGTAGTCGGAATGGTTCAGAGATATCCTCTTCCTGCATATCTCCTCGGCTTCGGCATAACGTTCCTGTTTTACCATCTCCGATATGTCCTTGTACCTCCTGGGCAGAGCGCGCCTGATATTCTCGATCCTGAGGATCTCGGGGATGTTCTCCTTGATATCCTGTTTTTTGTAGATATCTATTGTCTTGTCATAATGTTCCTGGGCCTCGTCGAAATCCCCCATCGCGACGAAGCAATCCGCGAGGGTCCTGTACAAACGCGGGTTTTCGGGATCTTCTTCTATCGCCTTCCTGTAATCTTCCGTGGCCTTTTTGTAGAACATCGCAGAGTAATAGACGTCCGCGGAGAACACGTGGAGACCCGGAAGATCAGGCATGTTCTCCTTTAACCAGATGATATGCGGCATTACGATGGAAGGATAATAGTATTTTTCGCCCATGAGCCCGTTTATCATTGTCAGATGCCATGCCGCCATCCGTTCCAGCAGCAGGTCGTCGGCGTCACCTTCGGTTTCTTTCAAGGTTTCGTTCGCGTCCTCTATCGCCTTCAGCGTGCCCCGGTTCTCATCGATCCTTGATATGGCGTATAAAGCCAGCTCCCTGACCTCTCTCGCCGCGCCCATTTTCCCGGATCCTTTAAAATACCCGTAGGCCTTTTCATATTCCATCAAACCGTAATGCGCCAGCCCCATGTCAAGATATGCCCGGGGCTCTTTCGGAACGGCCTCAAGTATCGGCCCCAGCTCGTCTATGGATCCTTTATAATCGCCATCGCTGATCATCGCGCGCTCGATATCCTTGAGTTTTGCGGCCCGGGTTTTTTCTTCGCAAAGACCCGCGGAAAAGGCGATCAACAAAAAAAAGAATGCAAAAAAGACAATAAAAAATGTTTTTCTTTCCGACATATGAAACCTCAATATCTGACTATCATGTACTCGATAAAACCGGTCCCCACGCATATTAAATTGTACAGGTGATGCATGACTATGGCAAGCCTTGTCGAACCGGTCTTCGCCCTGGCGTAAGTTATCACGAAACCGAGGATGAATATGACAACCCCGAAAACATATTCGTTCTTTACCTGCGGGTAATGCGCGAGCGTGAAAAGCAGCGAAGTAAGTATTATGGCGGGGTACATGCCCATGTACCTGTTCAGGGCTGGATAGAAAAATCCCCTGAACAGCACCTCTTCCACAACCGGGGCAACATAAAGGACCGCGAATATTATGACAACGTTGCCGATTATCTTAGCCTCGATAAAGACCGAATTAAAAGGTATGTTCGGAACAAGCGGGTTCGCCCGGTTGATCACCTGGAAAAGAACGCAAAGACCGATATATAACGGCATCAGTATTTCCCATTTATCCGGGATCTTTCCGGAAGATACCACGGTATCCCAGAAAGACACTCTCCGTGACCTGACGAGAACAATGAGCATGGCAAGGCTCACGCCTTTGAGGAGTATCGTGTTTATGTAAACGGTGAGGTAATACAGGAGTTTCGGTTCCCTGGTAAAAATAAAGTAATGCAGGCGCAGGTACCTGAGTATATTCGCTCCAAGATGAAAAGGATCGCTGAAGACGAATATCCCTATGAGAACGGCGATAGCCAGCGCGTCCAGGAACGTCCACGGGCATGGCGCGGCCGCTTTGCCTCCAAGAAGAAAAGCGCTGACGCGCCGCTTGATGTTGTCAATGAGGTCCCCCGCGAGATACGGGGTGTGCTCCCCAGGCTCTTCTTTTACGGGCCGTCTGCAATATACGCACCTTACGGCCGTATCGGATATGTCTCTATGACAATGAGGACATTCCATATCTTTTTTAATCCTTGTTCTGAAGATCAAGCATGGCTTTTCTCGCGGACAGGCATATCGCGCCGTAGCGGTCTTCCGCCCCCAGTTCGTAACCTTTTTTCTCCGCTTCATCGGGGTCCAGAGCCTTTCCGAACTTTACCTTTATCGGGTAACGGTTCGGAAATGCTCCTGTCCTGGGCCACGCCCGAAAAGAACCTTCTATCAGCACGGGCACGAGTTTCGCTTTTGTCTCCCCCGCCAGGATACCGAACCCCTTTTTGAAGTCCTTTACTTCCCCGTCGATCGACCGCAGACCCTCGGGGAAAAAGCACAGGCATTTCCCGTTCTCCAACACGTAGTAACAGCTCCTTAGCGCTTCAAGAAAATGCGACGAAAAATCCAGCGGGATGATCCTGCCGATCTTTACAAGCCCGCGTATTACCGGCGCTTCAAAAAATATTCTGAAACCTACGAAAAAAAGATCAAGCCTGGTAAGCCCGGGAAGCGCGCCCGCGACCAGGAATGCGTCAAAGTAACTTGTATGGTTAGCGTAAAGTATGTACGGACCGCCGGAAGGTATGTTCTCCTCGCCTTCCGCCTTAAAGCTGTTAAAGGTCTTAAAGTAGGTCCTTATTAATCCCAACACGAAAAAATTCCCCAGCCACGCCATAATCCCCGGGGCAAGATCGATCCTGGCAAGGTTCTCTTTCTTCGGCAGGACCTGCAGCGTCTTATTCCAGTACCCGGACCCGGGCGATAACTCTTTTTCAACAAGCCCCTCTTTTTTCCTTTCTCCCGGCAGGACAGGTCCCGCGCCGACGATCAGGTCCCTGACCGTAACCGCTTCTCCTACGACCTCTTCCTTAATCCCGGTCTTAAAAACCTTCTCAAGGCCGGACGCGAGTTCTATCCTTCCCAGAGAATCTATGCCGAGGTCAAGCTCCAGAAGGTCGGACGGAAAGACCTTCTTTTTGATGCCCGGTTGTTTCCCGAGCAGATCGATCACTTTCCTGCCAACCGGGCTTTCCATGAGTTCAATGTCCTCTTCTGACGGTTCTTTTTTCTCGACCGCGTATTCTTTGTCCGTTATCCCGGCAGAGTAAACGTTCCTCACCTCAAAACGCTTGATCTTACCCAAAAGCGTCCGGGGCAGCGCCTCGAAGGTCAGCGTGAACCCCATAAGCCGCTGGTAAGCGGGCATGTGTTTTGAAACGTTAGCGATCCTTTCCTTGACGGCTTCTCTCATGTTCGCCACGCCGTATTTTTTGAAAAACTCCACGTTCGGCACCACAAGCGCCCAGAGAACTGACTTTGTGGTCCCGTCCTTTTCATAAGGAACGTCAAAGACACACATCTCCTTTATGACCTCGTGACGGGAATATGCTTCTTCCAGCTCCCCGGGATACACGTTCTTTCCCGAGCTCAGGACTATCGTTTCCTTGAGCCTGCCTGTCAGGAAGAGATAACCTTCTTCGTCCAGATACCCCAGATCGCCCGTGTGGAACCAGCCGTCTTTTATCACTTCGGACGTCATATCCGGTCTCTTGTAGTAACCTTTCATTATGTTCGGTCCCCGCGCGATCACTTCACCCACCCCCTGCGCGTCCGGGCCGACTATTTTCAACTCAACATTTTTTGCAGGCCGACCGACCGATCCTGTCTTCTGTTTTTTCAAGGAATTCATCGTCAGGACCGGCGAGGTCTCCGTCAGGCCGTATCCCTCCAGTATGGTGAACCCGAGTTCCAGGAAAGTTCTCTGGACGTTCTCGTCAAGTTTCGCGCCGCCGCTGGCAAAAAACCTCATGGACCTGCCGAACTTCCCGTGGATGGCGCGAAACAAATACCGTGACAGGTTAATGCCGGTCTTCTCCCTGATCTTGAACAGAAACGCCACGATCCCCCTGAAAAGGAGATTGAGCGGAAAGGGTATCCTGCTTATTGATCCCGTGATCTCCTGGTGGAACAGGCTGAAGATCCGGGGAACGGCGACAAAGACCGTAGCCTTGCATTCCCTTACGGCCTCAAGAATGGCTTCGCCCCGCATGCTGACCGGATAGACTATACTGCCTCCGCACAAAAGCGGCAGGAGCATCGTCACGGTCAGCGGATACGCGTGATGCAGCGGGAGGACCGAAACAACGCTGTCATTACGCGTTACCAGCTCAAGGTCGAACAGGGAATAGCAGTTAGAAAGCAGGTTCTTGTGCGTAAGCATGACCCCTTTCGGCTCGTCCGTGGTGCCTGAAGTGTACAGAATACATGCCTGGTCTTCACAGCCGACCTCCGCCGGCGTGAACCTTTCAGGGGCATTGTGAAGCTCTTTCTGAAACTCATTCGAATCAACGGAGATCGCCTTTACTACGGAAGGACACCTGGCCCGAAGATCCGTTTTTATACCGCGGGAGAGTTCGCTCACAAAAACAAGACTGCATCCGGAATCGTTCAGGATGTTGAAGATCTCTTCACTGCCCGACTCCGGGTTCACCGGAACGGGGACTGCGCCGGTAAAAACCGCGGAAAAGAATACCAGCGGCCACTCCGGCCTGTTCTCCAGCAGGATGGCTATCCTGTCCCCCCTGCCCACACCCTCTTTCCGCAGGAAAACAGACAGAGAACGTGCGCTGTTCCTGAACTCTTCATAGGAGATCCCGCCCCACCCATCGCCTTTTCTGTACCGGATCGCTATGTTTGATGGTTGTTCCAGCGCGGCTCTCTCGAATTTTTCCCTAAGGTTCTGGTCTGACATAACCGGTTATTTTCCGTTAAATAGCATATCAAAAATCTTGATCATCCGGCGCCGCGTTCAAGGTCCGCCATCTTAATCGCAAGATCCTTTATATAAGAGAAATTCTCCAGTTTATCCGTCCATTTCGCGGGCAGATCTTTTTCTCCGAGATACGCGCCGGATACAGCGCAGGCCATCGCGCCGATCGTGTCCCTGTCCCCGCCTGCCAGTACCGCGTCCAGGAGGCACTCCTTAAAAGAGCCCCTGTTCCTGAGAAAACAGAATATGCTGAAGGGAACCGAGCCGAGAGCTGTCACATCGGTCCCCAGTATTTCCGCGGCCTGAGAAAGCTGTACCTCAGCGTCGATGCTCAAGTCATAGACTTTGAATATTTTCCTTATGAATTCCGAGGTCACGGTAACCGAGGCAAGTTTATCACAAAAATCCTTTAATCTGAAAGGTTCATCAGGATCCTGTCCGACGGCTTCAGCGATCGCTCCGGCCAGAACGACCGCCCCGTCCTGGCCCAGAGGATGGGCATGAGTGACTTTCGCCGTTATACGGACCTTTTCGACAAGGGACCCGGAGTCATGAAAAAAAAGTCCGACCGGCGTTATACGCATTGCCGCGCCGTTGCCAAAAGACCCTTCGCCTCCGAACAGCATGCCCGCCGCTTCTTCAAACGTATGACCCTTGTCAACCAGAGAAAAAACTCTCGGAGGCCCGGGGCCGTAGCCCCTCCAGGGTTCTTTTTCGTAGTTTTCCTTGAACCTGCCGCCGACGGCGCCCGGGGTCACATCACCTTTCTCGCAAATGACCTCGGCGATCCCGATCGCCATCGCCATGTCATCCGTGTAACGCAAAAGAGGCTCTTCCTCAACGACCTTGAGCAGCTTTTTCCTGTCACGATTCCTGAACGCGAGTTCCCCTATCGCGTCGCCTAAAGCGCTGCCGACCATACCTCCGACGAACCTGGATCGCATGGTTTTCTTATCCATTTTACGTTCTCTGAACTCTGTTCCGTATTTAAAAAGACCGAACAAAACATACTGTGTTACACAGGGCGTATTTGTATTATATAACATCATTGATGTGCAGACACGTGAAAAAAAAGATCAATCAATTTGATCGAGCGAGGACGTTTGGACAAGCGAGGACGTTTGGATTGACAAGGATAGGTTTTTTCTCTATAATTAGGAATTCCTATCAGATAACACTCCCCGGTAGCTCAATGGTAGTAGCGATTGGCTGTTAACCAATAGGTTGTTGGTTCGAGTCCAACCCGGGGAGCCACCATACCCCAATGTTGATAACAACAACATTGTGCATAATATAATGACGTAGGAGCGGCCTCCAGGCCGCGAACAAAAGGCGGAGGCAACCCCTCCGCCTTTTGTTTTTATGGCATTGCGATGAGCGAAAAACAAGGTGATTTTTATCTTAAGGAAATGAAAAATTTATCCAGAAAATCCAAAAAAGAAATCAATGACTTGCTAAAGGAGTACACAAAAAACCTAGACAAGGTAGATAAGGCCCAAGATAAATTAGAACCATATTATCGATGGGAGATAGATGGGGTAGTCGATGATGTTATAAAAAATTATGTTTCAGCTGGAAAATTTAAATATTTTGAAGCATGCAAATTTAAAGCTAAAGCTTTGATATTTATCAAATGGAAAATTGAAGAATGGGATAAAAAATATAAAAGATTTGTTTTATTATGTATAAGAGAGAAAAATTTCAAATATTTCGAAAAAACTTCCGCTGAGACTCCATATTCTTATTATTATTTTCCCTTTTTTGAAGCTATGGAATTTGAACATCTTTTATTTCAAGGAAAAGCATGTTTGGATTCTTTCTCAAAAGCTATAGGATCATTTTTTGAGGAAACACCTCCAAATAAGTTAAGTGAATTAAAAAAAATGTTAAAAACCAAAGTTGATCAAGATCCTAAAGCCGCGGCTATCTTAGATGTTATTAAAAGTGCGAACAGACTCAATGGCATAGTTTTAGATCCGAAGAAAGAAAAGAAGAAAAGTATTCGAGATTTGATATCTCATAGACAGAAAGTGGATCTTAAGTTTGCAATTTTTGAAGATAGCAATAATAAGGTAACCTGTAGCCCTGGAGCTCAGATAGGGATGCGACATCCTGAGATAGTTCATTTGTATAATTATTCTGCAATTCATATAGCAAGTAAGATATGGTTTTATATCACAGGGATGATGAAAGAATCCTTTAAGATTTTATTTCCTGATGAAATTAAGACTACACTTGAAAGGAAAACGAAGGAATTAACAAGTAAAAAGAGATAAAAATGGACGACTTATTTGTGATGTTCTATAATTTCCCGCATGGCTTCCTTGATCACCGCTTTTGCTTTATCATGTAGAGATCTGTGGGTTTTCATGTCATCATAAGTATATTATAGAAAACAAATTTTTGTGGCTTGTTGACAAATCTCATATAATCACATATAATCTTATATAGCTAAAATATGAGAAAATTCAATTATATAAGATTATGGAGGGAAAGAGATGAAAAAAGATCGGTTTATTAAAAGGTTGCAAAATCTCCCTCCGGGGGTCTGGAACAAAGTCGTTAAGATCGATGGATTAAAGGGGCAGTGGATCGCAGGGGCTAAATTAAGCCCCCAGGTCCTGGGGCGTCTTAAAAGATCTGTACTTATTACTTCGACCGGTGCTTCGACCCGTATCGAGGGTGCCAGGCTTTCCGATGAAGATGTGGAAAAACTGATGAGGGGGATCTCTGTACAAAAATTCAAAGACCGGGATAAACAGGAGGTAAAAGGGTATTATGAACTGCTGCAGAATGTCTTTGATGCCTGGAAAGGCATCAAACTTTCGGAAAGCACCATCAAGCATTTCCATAAAGAACTTTTGAAATATGTGGAGAAAGATAAATTACATCGTGGTGAGTACAAGAAAAAAGAGAACAAAGTCGTGATGATCGATGCCGAAGGCAAATCCGTCGGTACACTTTTTGATACTACACCGGCATACCTTACACCCAAGGAGATGCAGGAACTGGTAGAAGCTGCCCAAAAGGCGTTTGAAGAGGCAACATATCATCCATTATTGATAATAGGGAACTTCATGGTTGAATTTTTGAATATCCATCCCTTCCAGGATGGAAACGGAAGACTTTCTCGTGTTCTCACAAATGTTCTCCTGTTGCAGGCCGGATATCCGTATATGCCATACGTCTCACATGAAAAACTGATAGAGGATAACAAGGCTGATTACTATATGGCATTACGTAAAAGTCAGAATACCTTGAAGTCCAGTCATCCGAGTATTGTCCCGTGGCTTGATTTCTTTTTTGATATCGTTGTTAAACAATCGGAAATAGCCGTAGAACTTCTCTCACGGGAAAATATAGAGAAGCTTTTATCCGTGAAACAGCTGGCTGTATGGCGCTATCTACAGTCTGTTGATGAAGCGTCTCCGGGCGAGATCGCAAAAAGAGCTAAGGTAGCCCGTCCGACAGTGAATCAGGCTCTGGATAAACTTCTGAGGCTTAAAAAGATCGAGAGAATCGGCTTGGGTAGAAGCACCCGATATCGAAAGATATAAGCTGTTATCAACATCGACAAGCCCGGGGAGCCATAAATTAAAAAGCCCTGCCGCAAGGCAGGACTTTTTAATTTCATAGCCCGCGGATGGCGAGGGGTATAAGCTCTTATAATAAAACCCCGAGTCTGACCGAATGCCGAAGGCATGAGGAAATGCCGCGAAGGGCGTAAATAATCCGACGAACAGGAGGATTATAGCCCGGAACGGCCAACCCGGGGAGCCAATCTTGATATGGTAGGCGTTCAAACACCTGGAAGATCTGAAGAGGAAAAAATGATATTCTTATCCTTGCGGTAATGCTTTTTTAACATAATCGAGAAGTCTTTCGCAGTCTTTTAGAATTTTTTCAGCCTCCGACTTAAATACTAATCTTTCTTCATATTCCGCCATATTTTTAATACTAAGTATTCTTGAAATTCTACCTGCGTTTGCATCTATTTCCTTACTGCTCTGAATTGTTTTAAAAAGTTTCACAGCATCGCCATGACTTTCTCCAGCAGAGCGTTTACCTAAGAAATATACGCACATAGCATCACATGCTGCAATACACGAATGGATGGCATTAATAGTAGAAGCGTTCCATTCTTGTTGGACAAAGGAAGTTCTTGCAGCATTCAGGCATTCAAGAGAGCGCTTAAGGAAATTACTGTATAATGATTTTTCAACATCTCTAGCTCTTAATTTAGCAGTCATATTTTAGCCTTTCTTTTCTGGAAATATTTGAATTCCTTCGTTAATTTCGGCAATAATATTCAGTCCATTTTTTTGTGTAATTTCCTGCTCTGTTAAAATGTAGGGAGCTAATCTGTTGCCGTATACTTCAAGGCAGATATTGGATAATTTTTCTATTGCAGATTCGAGCTTTTGTTTATTTTGTTTATTTTGTACAAGGATAAAGAGATCTATATCGCTGTCGGTTCTTTCAGAACTCTTTGTTATAGACCCGAATAAAATAACTTTTTTGATCAATGCCCTGGGTAGATTTCTTAAAATAGTAATTTTTAGATCTTCCAATGGATTTTTAATGCCCGAAGTGTCTGTAATCAACCGTGACAGCGTTTTATAAGCATAACTTTTACGGTTTACTTTCCATAGATGAGCTTTCCCAATAGTGATAAAGTCAACCAGATTAACGTTGGCAAGGTCTCGCATAGTTCTATTTATGCTCATGTGAGAGACTTTTAAAATGGAAGCTATCTCTCTTTCGCTCATAGAGGCTTCGTGGGTTAACAGAAATTTTATGATTTTCAGTTTGGTCTTAGAATTTAATATATCCAACAATGAGATCCGAAATTTCATCGACCCCTCCTTGTAACATTTATGTTACAAGTGTAACATAAATTAAAAAATTGTCAAGTGTATCGTTGTATAAATATATTGTGAAGGGAGCTGCCGCTGTTATCAACATCGACAAGCCCGGGGAGCCAATATACCCCAATGTTGCGTATCATCATAGGTTCTTTTTCTTGCAACCGTGGATTATATTAGGTAAAACGATTTCAACAGTTTGAGGTGGTTCCGAATCCGGAACCAAACTTGACGCTCAGTAGAATCTGAACTTAGAGAAAAGCCCTGCCCGATTTCTGTGGGGCTTTTCTAGTTTATGAGGTATAATAAATTTCTGTGAGTAAGAAAAATGTTTACATAATTGCAGGGCCAAATGGTTCAGGAAAGACAACTTTTGCCAGGGAATTTTTGCCTGAATATGCCAAATGCCCGCATTTTGTAAATGCGGATTTAATTGCGCAGGGTTTATCGCCTTTTTCTCCACAACAAGTGGCTATTAAAGCAGGAAAACTTGCTATAGAGCAGATAAAAGAGCTGGTATTTAAGAATGTTGATTTTGGTTTTGAAACAACTCTTTCCGGCAAAACTTACCTGAAGCATTTCGAATCTTTGAAACAAAAAGACTATCGGTTGCATTCTTTCTTTTCTATGGATCCCAAGTTCAAAGCTTGCCGTTGCACGTATTAGAGACAGAGTTGCAGAAGGTGGGCATAATGTGCCGACAGAAGATGTAATACGCCGTTTTAAAAGAAGTGTTACAAACTTTTTTAGATTATATTCGATATTATCAGATTCATGGATACTATTTAACAATTCTGGTTTAAAGCCGCTACTTATCGCCAGAAAAAATAATGCGCATATTGAGGTTTTTGATGAAGAATTATTTCATAAAATATTAAATAAAGCGGGAGTGAAATCATGAAAAAACGACTAACTATACAGGACAAAGCTGAACTTGCAATAAAAAAGGCGATAAAAGGTGTTATAGAACGTCATAAAAAGTCTGGCCGTCCGCTTGTTATTTGGGAAAACGGAAAAGTCAAAAAAGTCGTTGCAAAATAATGGAGTTGACAATTCAAAAAGACGCTTTGTCTTACCACTTATGTCTAATTCAATCATGAAGGAGATGCGGATATAATACGGGATACAATCCTGTTATCAACATCGACAAGCCCGGGGAGCCATAAATTAAAAAGCCCTGCCGCAAGGTAGGACTTTTTAATTTCATAGCCCGCGGATGGCGAGGGGTATAAGTTCTTATAACAAAACCCCGAGTCTGACCGAATGCCGAAGGCATGAGGAAATGCCGCGAAGGGCGTAAATAATCCGACGAACAGGAGGATTATAGCCCGGAACGGCCAACCCGGGGAGCCATTTTCCGAAGCGGACGGTTAACAGACTTCGTTAGCCGTCCATTTTTGTATAAGAAATATTTAATGAGGTAAGGTTATGTTTAAAAGCATGAATAATAACTCGTGGTTTGCACAAATTTCTTTTAAACAACGAATTTGGTTGTTTGCGACTGTGGCAGGAATGCTTACGATTACAGTCCTTGGGATCTTGCTGAGCCCATCAAGCAAGCCAAAGAAATTAATCGATTTCAACATTAATATGTCTATCCGGGGCATTGCTCCTAAACTTGGAGTTACAGGTAAAGGCCTTGCTCGTGAACTTGAATTACCGATTGATATCTCCAAGAAAAAACCTCTCAATTTATTAAATGTAACAGACGAAGAACTTCATCATGCTGTTGAACATATTCTTTCTCATCGCGATAGCATACTCAAATATTATATTTATGCGGCATTAGTATTGTTTGGCCTCGTTTTTCTCACTAAACTAGGACGACCGGATGGGTCCGATGTCAAGCGCAGACATAAGTGGTATCCCCGAGCACCCTACATTGCCTCTCTCTTACTTTCTGTAATAGTAGCCGGATTTCTTCTTGGCAAGTCACCCAATCCCATGGAGGGGACAGTCAAAGTATTCAAATCAATGGTAGGGCTTTACCCTGACCCAATGGTCAAAGTAATCGCTTTCAGCTTTTTCATTATGCTCGCTGTTATTGGAAATAAGATAATTTGTGGTTGGGCGTGTCCTTTCGGTGCTTTGCAAGAACTTATTTACAGTATACCAATTTTGCAAAAAATCAAAAAAAAGAAACTTCCATTTGTATTTACAAACACAATCCGCGTGTGTCTTTTTATCGCCATGTTTCTTTTCCTATTTGGAATTATTGGAGGACGCAGGGGATTTGTGATTTACCACAATGTTAATCCCTTTAATCTATTTGATTTTGACTATGAAACATTTAGTATCCTGCTGACAGTAATCATTGCTTTGTTGGTTTCAGTCACTATCTATCGCCCATTCTGTCAGTTCATTTGCCCTTTTGGCCTTGTTTCTTGGATAGCTGAACGAGTTAGCATCTTTCATGTTCGAATTGACAAAGAGAAGTGCACCCAATGTGGTGCCTGTATAAAGGCATGTCCTCTGGAGGCTGCAAAAGGCAAGGTTGCTGGGAACAGATTGCCAGCAGATTGTTTTAGTTGCGCTCGCTGTTTAAATGTTTGTCCAGTTGATGCTCTTAGATATACTTCTATTTTTAAGAAAGGCATGATAAAGAAATCCAAGTGATTAGTTTACAAATTGGTTTTAAGATTAGCTATCTTCAGGAGTTTTTTGCCGGAAAACCTGCGAAGTAAAATTGGGTTTTCCATTTCTCCGAGTTTTTTGGTAAAATATGCAGGTACACACGTGTCCAAATTAGAAGCGTATAACCATGCTCAATAGCTTGTAAGTAAAGGATTCCTGGTTTTCTGGTGATTTTGAGATTTGAATTTGCAATTAGGACAGCATAACGATATAAGGCACATGATTTTTAGATTTCTCGATTCAGTCGCTATCGCTCCTTCGCTCGAAATGGCAAGTAGAATGTCATTCCGGGCGGAGTCCGCCGAAGGCGGACGGAGTCGAGGAATCTGAAGTACAACTATCGCTCAGTGTTATAAAAGCTAATTTGGACAGCTATGATGCAGGTAGATTATCAACAATCTTTATTAATTGAGATATGCGAGACCGGGATACGTTGTAATGCTTAGCGGCAGTGCCGTATGAGGCATTTGGGTTAATTGTCAAGTATACCTTAACATCGAGTGCAATTCGGGCAATGTTCTTTAGTTTCTTTGGAGTTGCGCTGGTTTGTTCCGGGAAGGGGACACCAAGAGACAATTCTAGGCGACGCCTGCGGCGTTTGTGAATTCTCACAAGTAGTTGTACATAATTGAGTTGTGCAGTTAGTCTGGCGTCCTTTCCGGGGAGCCAGTAAAAGTACAACTCTCTGTAACAAAATATGTTGAAGAGGTTTTTTGTTTGAGGTAGAATCTCAACTACAGGGTGTCACCATGTAGGATGGGCAAAAATAAAAGGAGGATATGTTGGCAAGAGATAATTATTCATTTCAAAAGCGTCAGAAAGAATTGGCAAAGAAAAAGAAAAAAGAAGAAAAGAAACAAAGTAAACTGGATAAAAAAAACATGCAGGCCAAAGCGGATTCAGAGCAGACTTCGAATTAAGGACTAAAATCTTTACCAAAACTAAAAAGGGGGTAACATGGGATATCAACAAGGTCGCGGTGGTGGATACGGTGGTGGATACGGCGGCGGTGGATACGGCGGTGGGTCACGGGAGATGCACAAGGCGATTTGCGCAGAATGTAAGAAGGAATGCGAAGTCCCTTTCAAACCGAGCGGCGACCGTCCGGTATACTGCAAGGATTGCTTTTCAAAGCGCAAGAACGAAAGGCGTTAAAAGAATAGATTTTGTTAGCCTCTCCCTTCTAGCAGATCCGCAAAGGTAGCTTTGTGAATCGTTCGGTAGCGGTTCTCGCAATAACTTTAGACATACAATTCGGGACTTGTCACCAGTCTCTCTGTCTCTTCCGAATATAGCCAGTTGCGAAACTCGTCCAATACGGGGAGCCAATAATTTTTAACCCCTTGCAATCAAATGGATTGTAAGGGGTTTTTTGTTTTTGAAACAAAAAAATGATATACTCGGGTAAAAAAGGAGGCAGAATATGGAAACTTCGGTATTTATTGCTAGGATTTTTGGCCTGTGTTATCTGATCCTTGGAGTAGGTTTTGTGGTTAACCGGAAGGCCTTTCAGCGGGTAATGGACGATTTCTGTAAAAATGCAGCCTTGGTCTTTTTTGCTGGGGTGTTTGCGCTTGTTATTGGAGTTGTAATTATCCTAACCCATAATATATGGGTGACTAACTGGACTGTGATAATTACGATCATAGGTTGGATCGGACTCATCAAAGGTATATGGATGATCGTCTTTCCAAATACGGTGTCCAAGTTCATGCAAGCTTACCAGAAAAATGAAAGCCTGCTAATAGTTCATTCAATTGGTGTGCTTATCTTTGGCGTTGTTTTGACTTTTTTTGGATTTTTTGCGGGATAGGGCACTTTATGCAATAGCAAGTTCTTTGTATAATTTATTCGCTTCTTCTGTAAGACAATACGCTCTAAACTCCTCCAAAAAGTTGCGAAAGTCGTCGCTTCCGGGGAGCCATTCTTAATCCTTCCAAGTACTGTTTCTTGCCCTAGAGGAATTTTTTATTACAGGGAATTCGACCAGGATCTATCCGGATTTGCGGGATAACTGATTTGCTGAAATCCAAGCTACTTCACCATTACGCCATATTGCAAGTGGACGCCCTGTTTATTTGTGATGTTCTATAACTTCCCGTATGGCTTCCCTGATCGCCGCTTTTGCTTTATCATGTAGAGATCTGTTGGTTTTCATGTCATCATAAGTATACTATAGAAAATAATTTTGCTTTCCTTTTATTATTTTGGAATGGAAGTGGTATAATCAGGCAAGAAGGAGATAATGATGGAAACATATAATTTGGCTTTTTGCGGGTTAGATTGCTCCAAATGTGAAGGATATATCGCTACTCAAACAAATGATGATAATAAGCGAACCGAAGTGGCAAAAAAATGGTCGGCTCAATATAACGCCGATATTAAGCCAGCGCATATCAATTGTGATGGATGTAAGTCTGATGGGCGAAAATTTTTCTATTCTGAAAATATATGCGAGATCCGTAAATGCTGCGTGGAAAAATCGGTGCCCAATTGTGCCGCGTGTGATATGTATATCTGTGATAAACTAAAAAAGTTTATTGAGTTAGCGCCGGAAGCAGGCAAGGCTTTGAGCAATTTGCGTTCTTAATGGTAAAAATCCGGCGGTCCGCAAGGTTCCCTGATCTTGCCTGGGTTTTTTTTGCTTTTTAAGGTACTTTTCACTAAAAAGGATGGAGAACGGCAATATGAAGATATGGAAGATACTGACCGCGGGGGCGGCTGTTACGATATTCGGCATGATCATGGGAATGGCATTCTGCGGTGGGATATTCAACTGGGTTTACCAGCTTGAACCGACAAACGTGTGGAAACCCATGGAGGGCCCTCCCGGGGCGATGTTTTTTATAGGGGGCCTGGCGCTTAACATAGTGCTCGCCCTTGTCTATGCCCTGCTCAATAAAGGCATTCCCGGCAGAAATAAACCGGTTAAAGGCCTTATTTTCGGGTTATGTGTGTGGGCAGTAGGCATTTTGCCGGGCATGTTCGCAACTTATAGTTTTATGACAGTTTCCACTACCGTTATTATTTACTGGACTATTCTGGGCCTGATCGAAGCTCCGCTAAAAGGTTTGATAATCGCGGCTATATACGGTGAATAGGTAATAAGAAAGGAATGACAAATGGCTGAAAGAGTGTGTCCCGTATGGGTCGGTTATCTCCTTGCCAGTCCTATCAGGAAATTATTTCAGGATCCTGACAAAATACTTGGTCCATACATCAAAGAGAATATGACTGTCCTTGATATCGGCTGTGCCATGGGTTTTTTTAGTGTCCCCGCCGCCCAAATGGTCGGCCGGAACGGGAAGGTCATATGCGTCGACCTTCAGGAAGAAATGTTCAAACCACTTGAGAAACGCGCGTTAAAAGCCGGTGTAATAGATAGGATCGAAACTCGTATATGCGATGAAAAATCGCTTAAACTCGATGATATGGCTGAAAAAATCGATTTCGCTTTTGCCCTTGCCGTTGCGCACGAAGTCCCGGATGTTCCCGTTTTTTTCTCGGAAATATACAAAACATTAAAACCTGAGCATAAATTCCTGGTCGCCGAACCTAAAGGGCATATCTCAAAAAAAGACTTTGAAAAAAGCATTTCAATTGCCAGGGAGAATGGATTTAAGATCGTTGAAAGGCCAAAAGCGCGCTTTAATCGTGTTGTTGTGTTGAAAAAATAAACTGCCACAGACTTACGTCCACGTAACTTCATAGGCGTATTAGAAAAAAATAGGGACTAAGCCTTTTTTCAATAAAGCATCTGGTCAGCGACCATTTCGGCCTTGGCCTTACCTGCGAGAACTTCGGCTATCTTCACCCCGAAAGCAAAAGCCGTCGCGGGTCCCCTGCTCGTAATGACATTTCCGTCCCGGATCACTTTTTCTTTAACGAATTTTATATCGGTAGAGAAATTCTTCTCAAGGCCGGGATAGCAGGTAGCTGACTTGCCGCTCAGGATCCCTGTCGGCGCGAGAACAAGCGCTGGAGAAGCGCATATCGCCGCGATAAGTTTCCCCCTGGAATTCATCTTCAGGATCATTTCCTTCAGCTTTGAGGAGCCCGCAAGGTTCTCGGCCCCGGGCAACCCCCCGGGAAACACGACAGCATCAGGGAGTTCCCCTTCCCCCGAAAAGACAGTGTCCGTTTTCATCGAAACGCCGTGCGCCCCGGTTATCAGATCCCCTCCGAGACCGGCCACTACGACCTTGACCTCAGCCCTGCGCAGGATATCCATCGGGCTGATAGCTTCTATCTCCTCAAAACCTTCGGCAAGAACGATCATCGCTTTTTTGTTCATTGCTCACCTCATTTTTAATGAGCCCCGTTAAAAAATGTCTTTCTAACGGGGCGAGTACATCCGGCAAACTTATATCCGTTATCATCCGCTAAGTTCGGGGTTCACTCACAAAATCCACGGAAAGGCGAACGAGTTCCCTGACCCCGTTATCATAACTGTCTCTTTCCTCCTGTGTGAACTCCTCCCACATGGGCCTTTCCATCGGGAGATCGCTTACAAAAACAATACCTGCCGCTTTTATGCCCGCTTCACGGGCGCCATGGAACACCGCCGAAAGTTCAAGTTCTATACCTTTATATCCCCTTTCCGCTATGTCTGCCAGGCAGCCCTGCCGTTCCGCCACAAGAGAGCCTATAGTAAAAACGTCACCGCTTTTCAAGTCCGATCTTTGCGGTAATTTTGAAGTTAAAAATCTTTTCAGGCATCCGGTATAATCAGGATCCGCGGCTACAAGCTGCCCGGCGCCAAACACTTTATCGATACTGAAAGGACGTGTATGATACCTGGAAAAACCTTCACCGTTAAACGCGTTTTCACATAAAAGCAGATCCCCTATCCTGCAATCGTTCAGACCGCCGCAGGCCCCCACAAACAGCATATTACGAACAGACGCGCCCCCCAGGAGCAGGACGGCGTCCCCCAGAAGGCGATTCCCCAGTCCGCAGTGGACAACCGCGAATTTCACGCCGTCTTTCAGGGCCACCAGCCCCGAATACAACTGTCCTTTGAAATCCCCGAGTAGATCGCACTGCTTTGCGAACCTTTTTACGGGGATGAAAGGGGTCATAACCACCCTCTCCGGGAATCCATCCGGAGAACAGCCGAAACAGTGTTTGAACAGTTTTTTTTCGTCCATATTCAGTTCATGGCCCATTGTTCACGTTACTCTGTCAACGATAAATCTATGGGCATTTTGCGTGAGTTCTTGTATCATGTAGCGGCGAATCATAAAGAACGTATTTGTTCGCGGCCAGAGGCCGCTCCTACGGCCGCGTTACCCATCAATCCATGGTTGACAGTGTACTAAAACCCATTTCATGACCCCATTAACTTCTTAAGGTCTGACCCTATTAACTTCCTGGGGCGGAATCCCGAAAACGCGGTCAATGGGCTTTGCAGCCAGCCGCAGTAGAACAGGGTTATGAAACGGGTTCCAGAACCCATTTCATAATCCCGTTCGTTGCGAGGCTGAACGAAAAAGCCATTGACAAGGCCTGAGGGGTAAAATACCCGGAAACGTAGCCGATGCGCTACGTTGAGGATATTTTGCCCCGAAAACGCGGTCAATGGGTTTTGCAGCCAGCCGCAGTAGAACGGGGTTATGAAACGGGTTCTATGAATTAACAACAATGAATTCCGCTTATTCCCTCGGTCTGCGGCATCTTTCACAAACTTTGCTGAGTTCGGGATTGGCCCTGTCACAATGCCTGCAGATCCAGAAACCTTCCGGCGGGTGCCTGAGCCGCTGCTGCCTCTTAACAAAAGGCCACAACCAGTAGAAAAAAGTAACATAAACTACTCCAAGGAGCGCGACAAAGGTAATGGGCAGAAGGAACCACGGCAGAGCGAACGCGGGGCGGACATTGTCCAGCAGAATATCGTAACGTAACAGGTGTTCCTTTACAAGTTCCCGCGCGGTGTCATATTTCTCTATATTGAAAGACAAAAAAATCCGGATCAACTGTCCGGAAATGGGATACTGGCCTTCATGAAATCGTTTGAGCTTATTAAGATAACTTTTATAATACCTCGCGGCCGTCCGGTAATCTCCTTCCTTCTCATGGACAAGAGCAAGCAGAAAATCCGTGCCGAAATACTCCGGCCAGAAATCGCGCGCCTTCAGGAGGTCCTCCCGCGCTCCCGCCAGATCCCCCGAGGATAACTTCTCCATCCCGGCCGTGTAGTTCTTCGCAAAATCGTTGATGTCCCTTTTTGTCTTTCCGTCACCGGGTATCCTTTTTATCGCTCTCCGGTCCAGCGAAAACCTCCCGGGGGAAAAGAAATCCTCCCCGGCGGCATGAACATCGGCGGGCGCGGCTACGCACATCCGGAAAAGCATGACCGATACAAAAAGCAAGGCAGGGAAAACCTGGCGAAAACGAACGGTTATCTTCGACACGCGAACCGGACAGCGGGATTTTTTCGGAGGAAAAAGACTGGAACAGAACATTTTTTTATACCGAAAAGATGATTTATAGAAATTTTCCTGAGATAAAACTGAAGCAGCCGGAAAATCAACCGGTGTTCTTTATAAGACTGAGAACTTTGTCGATCTCGAACGGTTTGTAGATTATTTCAGAGGCTTTCTCTTCGATAGCTTTATGGACCATCTCATCAAGGGAGTAACCCGTCATCATGATGACAGTCGTATCAGGCCGGACCTTTTTGATCTCCTTGAGCGTCTGGATACCGTCCATCTCAGGCATCCTTATGTCCAGGAACATGATGTCAAATACGGTATCCTGCATGAGCTCTAAGGCCTGCGCGCCGCCATAACAGCTTTCGGCCTTATAATCGTTAGCCCTCAGTATATCGCAAAAAATATCGGCAAAATCCTTGTTATCATCAACGACCAATATCCTGTGTTCATTCATAAACTTTCTCCATGTCCGCGGGAGGGACCGCTTAAAATCCCCATCTCTAAATATTAAAAGGTGCTACCAATTCTACACTATGTAAGATTATTTGTCGATAAGTTTCTAGAGGCCATTGCATAACCCCATTCTACTGCGGCTGGCTGCAAAACCCATTGACCGCGTTTTCGGAGCAAAATGTCCTCAACGCAGCGCACCGGCTGCGTTTCCGGGTATTTTACCCCTCAAGCCTTGTCAATGGCTTTTTCGCTCAGCCTCATAACGAACGGGGTTATGCATTGGCCTCTAAAAATTTGAAAGGGCTTGTGTCACACTCCGGGAAAACTACTTAATCACCATATTATCCACGTAAACAGGCCCGTGATGCTTCTTCCCTATCCTGTAAGGCGGAGCCGCATCGTATTCTATCCGGATAGCTACCTTCTTTATCTTGGAGAGATGCTTATAAAGCCGTTTTTCTTTTCTGCCCCTCCACGCCGATTTCTTATAGTCCTGTTCGGGAAAATCAAGTCTGGCTGATACGGTCGTCCACTTTCCCGGATACAGGGGTACCCCTTCTTTCATCTGGGTAAAAAGCCACCCTTCGCTCACTGTCAGGATGATCCGTCCCAGGAAAAGGTGTTTCGGAGCGGTTTTGGGAAGATAGACATCCATGGAGATCGTCTCATACCCTGTGAAGTCCAGATCCCCTTCTCTCTCTACCAGCGCCGCCTTCCACTCATCTCCCGGGTATTCGCACATTATCTCCAGGGAATTACTGCCGCTTGAAGCTTCTTTTGAACTGGCTGAAACAAACCTGGCGACATGATCAGGCTGTTCATAAGCCCAGTCAGGGATGACCCAACCCGGGTTTTCTTTCTCAAAATCAAAATGTATTTCTTCTTCAGCGGAAAAAGCGCCAGTAGCGCCAAAAAGAATAATCCACGCAAGAAAAAAAATAACGGCTTTTTTCACCATATCCCCCGTTTTAAGGACCTAAACCACAAAAGAAACATCTAAGAGTATTATACCTCAAAAAAGTTAATTATTCCAATTCAATCCCCCCATGGAGGGGTCAGACCTTGACATTGACATTTTTTTCTGAAATTATCTTATTTTAGCGATAATTAGGTAGAATATTGGGGCCTGATAACATGACCTGCCAAAGAGATAATAGATAAAGGGAGAGATAACATACCGGTTTATTATCCATAAGGAGGTATACAGCTAAAACTCTTTGAGAAATCGTTGAAGTGGTCTAAAAAAAAGAAGTTTTCGATCAGTATGATAGTTTCAAAGATAGGCGTAGACAAAAGACGGAAGTCAGATAGAGAATTTAATAGAGGATTGAAAAATTAGAAGGAAAAATGTCAATGTCAAGGTCTGACCCCCTAATAAAGGTCGGGGAATTCTTTTTCGGGTTTTGGCTCTTCTTTCTCTTCTTTCTTTATTTTCTCTTCCTTTTTCATCTTTCTTTTTATTTTTGGAAATTTAATACTTCTAAGGATCCTTATAAAGATCTTCCATATGTTCCTGATCGTCCTTAACAGGTTCCTCGGGCTTAAAGCATCCTTTATTATTTTGTCGAACTGCTCAAAGATCGAATAGATCGCGGGAACAAGGACAAGCGTTAAGGGTGTAGCGAAGACCATTCCTCCTATAACCGTTATCGCAAGCGGGTTCCACAGGTTCGACCCTTCACTCCTGTCAAGTGCCATCGGCAAAAGGCCGAAAACCGTCGTCGCGGTCGTCATCAGAACGGGCCTCAACCTGTCTCTTGCCGCCTGTATCAGAATACGGAAAAGGTTCCGCCTCCGTTTTTTCAGTTCATTCGCGTGGTCAACCAGAATAATACCGTTATTAACGACAATGCCCGCAAGCATCATCATGCCGATAAGCGCTCCCATGCCTATTGAAGTGTCCGTTATGTAAAGCGACCCGATCGCCCCTATTGTAGCAAGCAGAACGGTCACCAGTATTATGAAAGGCTGCCTGTAGGATTCGAATATTGAAGCGAGCACAAGGTAAATAAGGACGATTATGACGATTATCGTAAGGCTGAATTCCTTTTGTGTTTTGACCAGGGTCGGATAATCACCTCCTACTTCGTAAAAAAAGCCCTCAGGCAGTTTAAGGTCCGAAAGTTGTTTCTCCAGAAGCCGCACCGCCTTTCCCAGGGGCAGTTCGCCGATATTCGCGCTGACCTGGATCATCCGCGCCCTGTTCTTTCGCCATATCTCGCTGGGGCCGAGACCATACTCGAAATCCACCATCTGGTCAAGCGTCACCCGGTCATCACCGAGCCTTGAAACGGTAAGAGCGTGCACGTCTTTCACGGTCCGTCTGTCCTTCTCCTGCATGCGCACTATCGTCTCTACCTCAGAAGCCCTGGTATGGTACATGGTGGCCCTCACCCCCCTGACCTTGGCGTGGATGATATCCGCTACGTCCCGGGTAGTAAAGCCGAATTGCGAGCTTTTTTTCCTGTCTATCCTCAGATCCAGTTCGGGCCGGCCCTCCCTCATACGTATCTTGGTATCGGTAAAATACGGGATTTGGCCCATTCTTGTTGTCATCGCTATGGCTATCTCTCTTAAAATACCGTAATCGTATCCGAAAATGTTGAGGATGATCTCTTTTGTTCCGACTTCCTGTTCTTCCTCAAAATATATGAACGCTGGCTGGAGCCGCGAGACCTTGGGCCTGAGGCTGTCGATCACCTCGCTTACCGAACGTTTTCTTTGCTGCAACCCCACCAGGCTGACATAGATCTTGCTTGACCAGGCTTCGACACGGGCCGTGAAATCCTCCACCTCAGGGATCTCTTTAAGCATCGCCTCAACGTCCCTGACGATCTCGTCACTCGCGTCCAGCTTGGCCCCTGTCGGGAGTTCTATGAAGATGGTGAACTTGTTCTGCTCCGTTGTCCCCAGATATTCTTTGCCTATCCTCCCGTACACGTACAGGGAGACCAGAAACAGGATCACGGCGATAAATATCGCCGTGATCCTCCTTCTGAAAACGTAAAAAAGGGCTCTTTCCTGGATCTTGTAGAAAGGAAGAAGAAACCCTTCCTTTACCTTTGCCGACTCTTTCCCCTTCCCCACGATCCTGACCCTTGAACTCATGAGGGGGACTATCATAAGAGCTACGAAAAGAGAAACGCAGAGCGAAAAAGTAACCGTCCAGGCTACGCCGCCGTAAAGCAGGCTCATGGACTTACTTACAAAAAGCATCGGCAGGAAAACTATGATCGTCGTCAGCGTTGAAGCGAATATAACCACGTTCATCTCCGTGCTTCCTTCTATAGCGGCATCCACACGCCCAAGTCCCTTTTCGCTCTTGGTCACGATATTCTCGAACACGACAATGGAATTATCCACGAGCATCCCCACACCCAGTGCCAGCCCGAAGAGCGTAATGACGTTGATGGTGAGGTTTATCTTGCCGGGGAAGAACATGTTTGAAAGGTCCATCAGCCCGAAAGTTATTATCAGGGAAATAGGGATGGAGAGCGCCACTATCAGGATAGGCCTGTATTTCTCCAGGAACACCAGAAAAACAACAAGCCCCGCCAGAATAAAATAAAGCATTAATGGCGGGGCAAAAAACGCGGCGGCCAGCCCGAGAGGCACGACGAACGCCGCCTTATTGCCCAGTTTGCCGAGAAAAAGCATCAGTATGAATATGATCATTACCGCTCCCCGGAGCAGCGACTTACGCAGGTTGGCTATAGAGGTCTTTATGAACTCGGCCTGGTTTTTTGTCACTACGACCTCCACGTCATCGGGAAGCAGGAGCTTGAGGTTCTCGATCTCTTCCAGTATTGTTTTCGCGACCAGTATGGTGTTGGCCTTTGACTCTTTCTGGACGTATACGGAAATTATGGGTTTTATATTTATGCGGGCGTATGTCTTGGACTCCAGGTATGAATCCTTGACATCCGCGAGGTCACGGACCTTTACGGTGGACCCGTCAGGCAGGCTCATGACCACCGTGTTCTTGATATCATCGATAGATACGAACTGCCCGATGGCCCTGATCAGCACCTTGTCCTTTCTCCTCTCCAGGTCGCCTGTGAGGAGATTAAGATTGCTCGCCCCCAGCGCGCTTATCAGCCTGTTAATGGACACCGCGTAACGGAACAGGGCTTTCTTGTCCGCCTCTATGATTATTTTCCTTTCCCGGCCTCCGCCCACTTCCACGTTTGCCACTCCGTTAATGCGCTTGATCCTCTCCTTGACGTCCTCATCAACAAGTTTCCTGAGCTCTTCCGTCGTCCGCTTGCGGCTCGTCACGGCAAATATCACTATGGGCACATCCGTCTGCGAGAACTGGGCTATTATGGGCTTTTCGGCTTCTTTCGGCATTTTTTCCTTGACCTTCGCGAACTTTTCCCTGACCTCCATGGCGGCAAGCTGCATGTTTATCCCGCGTTCAAAGCTCAAAACCACGGTGGATTCACCTTCTTTGGATATGGAAAGTAGCCTTTCCAGATGCGAAACCGTGCTCACCGCCTCTTCGATCGGCTTTGTGACCATCGATTCGACCTCAGTGGGAGGGATACCGCCCCTTATGTATATGATTATGCTGATCCGCCCGAAGGATATGTCGGGATAGAGTTCCACCGGCAGCCGCGTAATGGATATCACTCCCATAAGGGATAACGCGGCAAAGATCATTACGGTGGTAATAGGCCTTAATATGGAGAAGCGGGACAAGCTCATTTTGGGATAATCATTTAAGCTCTTTTAAATAAAGACTTTACTATTTTCGCCCTGATCTCGCTTTCAAGAACAAAAATGGATGGGATCACGACAAGGGTCAAAAATGTAGCGACTATCAGGCCGCCCATAACGCTTATCGCCATGGGCGCGCGCAACTCAGACCCCCTGCCGACCGCCAGTGCCATGGGGAAAAGCCCCAGAACCGTGGTCAATGCCGTCATGACGATCGGCCTGAGCCTCGCCAGGCTCGCCTCCACAACGGCGTCCATCATGCTCTTACCTTTCTTCATAAGGACATTCGTGTAATCTATAAGGACAATACCGTTATTCACGACTATACCCCCCAGCATTATAACCCCGAGAAAGGCGATCACGCTCACTGAGGTCCCGGTAAAAAGCAACGCTACCATGACACCTATCAGCGCGAGGGGGACCGTGAAAAGTATTATGAGCGGCTGCGTGAGCGATTCAAACTGCGCGGCCATGATCATGTATACCATGATGATTGACAGTATAAGCGCGAACCTCAGGCTGTTGAAGGATTTTTTCATTTCCTCTGATTCACCCGTAAGCTTTACGACATATCCGCTTTCCGCGTCCAGGTTATTTATCATCTTCTCCACGTCCACTACCACATCAGAGATCTTCCTTCCGATGACGTTCGCGGACACCATTATGGTCCTCTCCTGTCCGAGACGCTTGATCTCGCTCGGCCCCATGCCCCTTTCAAAACCGGCAACGGCCTTAAGCGGGACCTTGCCCCCCATCGGTGAATCTATCCGGATGCGGTAAAGCTTGTCGTAACTGTCCCTGTCCCGCTCCCTCAACCTCACTCTTATGTCTATCTCGTGGCCCTTCTCCTTGTACTGGGAAGGGACATACCCCCTCAGGATCATCTGGGCAGTTCTCGCGAGGTCCACGACCGAGATATTGTATAACGCGGCTTTGTCCTTATCGACATTTATCCTTACTTCGGGTGACGGTTCCGGGACATCGTCCTCTACCCCGAATATCCCGTTAATCCCCTCCAGGTCATTCTCTATCTTCCGCGCGATGTTCTCCATCACGTCCAGTTCCTCGCCCTTTATCTCTATGGTTATCGGCCTGCCGCCGACACCAAACGCCCCCGAGATGACGCCTTGCTGAAGAAAAAACTCTATTCTGGCTTCGCTCATGTCCTCGTCCTCTTCGAAGTTCTTCTGAAGTTCCTGGACGACATCGGTGGTCTTTTTTCTCCGTTTCTCTTTCAGTTCCACTATTAACTGACCCTGGTGAGAACCCATCCTTTTTACTATATCCTTCGCCGATGCTCCGGTCGTGGAACCGAGAACAGAGCTCAGGGACTTTATGTCCGGATGCTTGAATATTTGCTCTTCCATCTTCAGGATTACTTTGTTCGTCTCCTCCAGCTTTGTTCCCACGGGCATATCCACTTTGATGATGAACTGGCCCTGGTCGGTCTTGGGCATAAGTTCTTTCTCCAGAAAATTAACTATAAAAAGACTCGCCATGAAGATCCCGAGCACTATGAGCAGTCCGATACTTTTATGCCGTATGAACTTCCTTAGAAGTGTCTCATATTTTTCAAGGAATTTTTTCCAGTTCTCGCCGCCGGTGAACGCGGCAGACTCTTTGACCGCCGTTTTTTGCTCCCCGCCAAGTTTGCAGCTCATCAGCGGGATAAGCGTCAACGCGACCCATAAGGAAGCTATCAATGAGAAAGTGACCGTGAACGCCAGTTCCTTGAACAGCTGGCCCGCCACGCCTATAACGAAGATCATCGGCAGGAAGACCGCTATGGTAGTAAGCGTGGAAGCTATGATCGCGTTGGAAACCTCTTCGGCCCCGTTAACCGCGGCTCTCTCCGCGGCCTCTCCCTGCTCTCTGTGCCGGAATATGTTCTCGATAACGACAATGGCGTTGTCGACCAGCATACCCACGCCAAGCGCGAGCCCGCCCAGCGACATCATGTTTATCGAAAGACCGCCGAAATACATGAAAGTAAAGACCGCCATGATAGAGATCGGTATGCTGAGCGTGACTATAGCCGAGGACTTAAAGTTCCTGAGGAACACCAGGAGTACCAGAAAAGCCAGTATGCCGCCCTGGATAGCGGCATTGCGCACGCCGTTTATGGCGTCGCGTATGAACATGGACTGATCATATGTTACCTCAAGCCTCACGTCCTTCGGCAGGATCTTCTTTATCCTGCTGAAAGATCCCCGGATGTTGTTTATCACCTGCATGGTGTTGGCCTGGGCCTGCTTCTGTATCGATATCGAGACGTTTTCCTCGCAGTTATACCTGGAATAACTGCTCCTTTCCTTGAAGATGTCCTTTACTTTCGCGACATTTTTAACAAGAACCAGCTTCGCTTCCCTGCTTATATCCCTTTGAGCCAGCTTCTCTTCGAAAGGAAGGCCCCTTTCATCCTCGGGGCTCTTCCCTTTCACCACGACAGCGCCTATTTCACTGACCTCCCGGAACTCGCCAAGCGTCCTTATGAGATACTCATAAAAACTTTCCTTGATCGTCCCGGCCGGATAGTTAAGATTGGCGTTCGTTATCGCGTCAGAGACATCAAGAATAGAGACGCCGTAAGTCTTAAGTTTACCCTGATCTACGTCTACGAGGATCTCCCTCTCGAGTCCCCCTTCAACGGAGGCGGAGGCCACTCCGTTTATCTTCTCAAGTTCCTCTTTTATGGTATCAACGGCGATCTTCCTAAGCTGCACGGGGGTACGGTTACCCGTAACGCTGATCGTCATAATGGGAAGTTCGAACGGGTTGAACGGAACGACCAGGGGCTCCGTCGCGTCACGGGGCAGGCGTGCCTTGATAAGGTCCACTTTCTCCCTTGTCCTGAGAGAAGCGAAATCCATGTTCTGATCCCAGTCAAATTCCGCTATTACAAGCGATATGCCTTCCTTTGATAATGACCTTATCGTCTTCAGCCCGCTTACGGTCCCCACGGCTTCTTCGACCGGTTTTGTCAGGAGCGTTTCTATCTCCTCCGGGGCGGCGTTGGCGTATCCCGTAAAAACGGTCAACTGCGGGTACGTGATCGGCGGGAACAGTTCCTGCGGCAGCTTCACCAGCGAGATGATGCCGAAAAGCATGACCCCGGCAAATATCATGACCGTGGTTACCGGCCTTCTTGTCGAAAATTCAGGTAATCCCATGATTCAGCTTTCAGTCTTCAGCTATCAGCCTTCAGTCTTCAGCTTTCAGTTGATTAAAAATAAACATATATTCTGGGGACATGCCTGCGCGAACCCAATAGGCGCCTACAACAGGCGTGTCCCCAGAACTTCAGCAGCTGACAGCTGAAGGCTGACAGCTTTTTATCAGAATATCGTCTCCTGTATCTCCGTTATCTCTACCTTGTCCTTGTCCCTGTACTCCTGATGCAATTCGCGTATTACCAGCTCCCCTTCTACAAGGCCCTTGTCTATCTCCGCCGCATCGTGCGTGAGATATTCGATCTCGATCTCTCTCTCTTCAACTATACCCGTCTCGAACTCCGCCGCGTCCTCTTCTTCTCCCTCTTTCTCCTCGGGATGCACGACATACACGAAATATTTGTTCTCCTGCTTCTTAAAAGCGGAGGCCGGTATTATCAACGCGTCCTTTTTTTCGTATGTGTTTATTATCGCTCTCGCGAACATCCCGGGTTTGAGCTCGTTCTCCTCGTTCTCCAGCTCGATCTTGACCTTCTGTGTCCGTGTCCTCCCCTCGATCACCGGGGAGATCATGTCCACGGTCCCGGAATATGTCGACCCGGGGTACGCGTCCAGAAAGATCTCCGCGGTCTGTCCCAGCTCCATTTTGGGCGAATCTTCTTCGATCACGTCGAACGTCGCGTAGACTTCGTTGAAATCCACGAACATCCCCACCTTGTCCTGGGAACTCACGTAGGCCCCCACGTCCTTCTCCTTGCTGCCCAGGTACCCGTCGCTTGAAGCGTAAATGTTCGTCTTCTCCAGGTCACGTTTAGCCGATTCATATTCAAGTTTTTTCTGCTCAACCGCCACCTTGTCTACCCCGCCAAGTTCGTACAACTTCTTCATCTTCTCCAGTTCCAGGCTCGCGTATTTCAGCTTGAGGAGAGCGTCCTTCTGGTCCAGGCTGGCGATGATATCCCCTTCCAGAATACGTTCGCCTTCTTCGAAATTGAAGCTTTCCAGCAGACCCTTACCGTCAAATCTGAGCTCTATCTCTCTAAACCCCTCTATCCTGCCCATGACCGGCAGGGTATCCTTAAAATCCATCCTTTTGACCTTGTACACTTTGACAGGTGTCGTCTCCAGAAATTCCACCATCTCCTTCGCTTCCTCCGCCTTGAAAAACGCCTGCTTTATCCTGCCTATGGTCCTTGACAGTATGAACATCGCCACCAGTATGCCCAGGATTATCCAGATATAATTTTTCTTGACCCTGGCCAGGTCTATCTTTTTAAGGTCGACGTTCCTTATTTTTTCTTTCAATCCGGGTAACGCATCTTTCAGCCCGGCCGCGTTAAGTTTCTTAAGATCGACCCCTTTCAGGAATTCCGTGATCTTATCAAGCGTCTTACCGATATATCCCTTTTTCTTTTCGTCCTGCATAGCGTCCTCCCTGATTTATGAACACCTTCGGCGGCTTCCCGCACTCAAGAACTTAACGCCCTCCGGGCAAACTTTTCACCTATCCCGTAGGAGCGGCCTCTGGCCGCGAACAAAACTTTCACCATAGGTTCGCCGCCTGGAGGCGGCTCCTACGGCTTTTGTGTCAGCTTTTGAAATTCCGTTACAATCAGTTCAATAAGGGGTCGGGGTGTTTCCCGACCCCTTATTGAACGTTTTTTATGGCTTCATCCGCTTGTCGTTTTTCGTTTTCGGTTTTCTCGATATTCTTCAGGAAATTCTGTATCAGGATGTTTTCCGGATCAAGCTGAAGCGCTTTCTGCCCGTATTCCCTGGCACGATCGAACCTGTTCCTGTCAAGCTGTTCCCCCGCTTTTCCCAGAAAACCGGCTATCCTTTCAGCCCGCTTCCGGTCTTCCGCCTCGCCTTTTGCCCGTTCCACGGCGGCTTTTTCTTCGGCCGCTTTTGCCTGCCATGCCGCGTATTCACGGGTCTCGTACTCAGGTTTAAAATAATCCGATATGCCTACCGCTTTGTTAAGTTCGGTCAATGATATGTAATAATCCGTGTCGCTCGCCAGCACGCCATACTCAAATTCTATGAATTTATCGTATTCTTCCACGATCTTTTCTATCTCCAGCTCCCCGTACCTGAGTCTTTCCCTGAGCACGTCCATGAAAACTTCCTGGTGTTCCAGTTTCGCTTCCGCCACTTCCATCTGCAGTAACGCTTTCCTGTATTTGAAATACAGCTCTTTGATCTCTACGAGAAGGTCCTTTTTGGCCTTGAGATACTCGTATTTCGCCCTTTCGAACCCTACCCTGGCTTCCTGTAAATTGGAAAAATATTCCAGGTCGTCAAGGAATTTAAGGGCAAAATAACTTGTCGCGGATTCGGATCCCCGGAACGCGGAAACTGTCGGAGCCCAGTGTTCACGCACGTAGTTGTATTCCAGCGTGTTCCCCCACAAGGGCCAGCTCACTTTGGCTCCGGTGAACCATTCCGCTTCCCAGTCCCTGACCGCCCTGGATACACCCCCGGTCCCGACCCCGCCCGCCTGGGGGGTCTTCCAGTCCGCGGGAAGGAACATGGGTTCAAATTTCTCGACCATTGCCCCGAACGAACCGTCAAAACTTATTTTAGGCCAGCCTTTCGCTTTCATCATTTTCCGCTCAAAATCATAGTATTCTATCATTTGTTTCTTGATCTGGAATTCAGGCCGGTTCGCCAGGGCCAGCTGATAACAGTTCTTCAGTCCTATGGAAATAAGTTTTTTCGGTTTCTCAACCGTTTCGATCCTGATATGCCGGTCGGGTTCCATGTTCATCGCCTGAAAGAGTATCATTTCCGCCAGGTTCACGTCTTCGTTCGCCGAAATATTTTGAAAATCGGTCTGCAGCTTTTGCCCTTTAACATTGAGATAATCCACCCGGGAAGCATAATTGTCCTTATGCGCTTCTTCCATTATGCCGAAGAAACGATCGACCAGCTCCTTATTCTTCTTCTGGAGTTCCAGGGCTTTATCCGCCTTATCGAGGTTGTAATACGCCCTCTTCGTCTCTTCGACGACCTCGTTCACCACCTTTTCTCTTTCGAGTTTTACTACTTTCAGATTGGTCTGTGCCTGACTGCCTTCGAACCATGTCCCGAAACCGTCGAATACCGTTTGTTTGACCTCAACCTGATATTTCCTCCCGCGATAGTGACGGTGATAATTGTCGGCGTGGATCTTCCCTGACGAGGTTTCCACCCTTGCCGTCACGGACGGCATAAGGTCCCTTCGGACCTCCCATACGCGCATCTCCGCCAGTTTTACCTGCTGATCGGCCATTATCATCCGCTGGCTCCTGCGCAGGGCCAGCTGCACGCACTCATCTATGGAATAAGTCCTCTCGTCCTGGATATCCCCAAGCTCATATGTCTTTCTTTTGAACAGATCGACGATATAATCGGTCCAGCTTTTCCCTTCATCGTATTCATGGAACGGATCTTCCCCTTCAGTTTCTTTCAGCGTTTTCTGGATCTTTTTCTCCTGCGCCGCTCTTGCCTGCTCTCTTTTTCCGAATATTTCCTCTTTATCTATTCTTGTTATCAAGGCCGCGACATCGCCGCTCTCGAGAGACACATCCCGCGCTTTATAAGCATATTTTCTGGCGCTGCTATAATCCTCCTTTGAAAGATATTCGCCGGACCTTGAGACGTAATTCTGCATTTTTTTGTCATTACGCTGCTGTTTCTTTTCCCATTCAGCCTGCTCCTTCATCGCAAGTTCCGCTTTCTTCCGGGCTTCCTTCTCCTTTTTTATCCTCGCCTGTTCCGCCCTGTATTCGTCCCCGGCTTCAGCTACCCTGGCAAGCATCTCCCGCGCCGCGCTGTTGTCTTCTTCCAGGTCCAGAGTTTTTTCAACGAATTCACGGGCGCTTTCGAATCTGTTCGCGTCAAGCTCCTTCTGCGCCTTCGCAAGGTAGCCCGCTATCTTCCCGGCTTTCTTCCTCGCTTCCTCTTC
>JAYEOV010000029.1:0-3686 GCA_034723315.1 Candidatus Omnitrophota bacterium
CTCGGCAGACCCTGGATCTTCAGACAGATCAACGCGTATTTGAAGGGGAAAGAGGCCGTTTCCGGACCGTCTTTTAATGAGTTGAAGAACCTGATCAGGGAGCATTTTTTCCTGTGTGTTGAGTTTTACGGCGACAGGAGGACTTTTCCGAGGATGTACAAGCACCTGGCATGGTATCTGGCGCCCTTCAAGAATCTCGGGTATATAATGAATGAGTATACCGGGGTCAGGGACGCGTCGGCTTTCACGGATTTCATAAATCGGTTATATCTTGACGAGTCAAACCGCTTAATGTTGTCAGATGGTTAGGTGTAATGAGAGATCGTCGCTCGTGACTCGTCGCTCGTGAGTCGTGGATCGTTGTTCGTTGTTTGCCCTGCTGAAGTTCCGACAAGTATTTCCCCCCTTTGAAAAAGGGGGCTAGGGGGATTTTTTAATCTATCGTAACGGAATTTCAATAAAATGGGGAATGTAGCAGGAATTCCTTTTTGAGAGCACATTAACCAAAGCCGTAGGAGCCGCCTCCAGGCGGCGAACCCATGGTGATAAGTTTGTTCGCGGCTTGGAGGCCGCTCCTACGGGACAGGTGAAAAGTTCGCCCGAAGGGCGTTAAGTTACTACATACTCAATACGAGACACGAGATACGAGATACCCATAGCGAGCGAACTCGTCCAATACGAGATACCCATAGCGTCTACTTGTGAAGGAAGAATATGAAAGAGGTGGTTCTGGCGTCTGCTTCCGAAAGAAGATCACGCATCCTTTCCGATTGCGGGATACCACACAGGGTGTTGCCCAGCGGAGCTGAAGAGCGCATGGATGGTGACAGGGAAGTATCCGAAACCGTGCGTATGAACGCGGAGATGAAAGCCGAAACGGTCGCCTCCGGAGAGGAGCAGGCGGTCGTGATAGGAGCGGATACTCTTGTGGTTCACGGGAATGAGATAATCGGTAAGCCCCATGGAGAAGGCGCCGCGCGGAAAATGCTCGGGGATTTCTCAGGGGGTAAAGTGGAGGTATACACGGGCCTGTGCGTGATCGATGCTGCCTCGGGAAAAAAAGCTGTTGGCTTCGAGAAGAGCAGCCTGATCGTCAGCAAACTCAGCGATGATGAAATAAAAAGGTATTTCCGGCTGCTTGGTCCATATGATAAAGCCGGAGGGTTCTCCATAGAAGGTATCGGATCGCTGATCTTTGACGATATCAGGGGCTCATATTTTAACATACTGGGACTCCCTATGTTGAAGCTTAAAGGACTTTTTGAAGAGATCGGACTTGATATTCTTGATTTTGTCAAAGTTTAAATGAAATAAGGAACGAGAGTACTTGAGGACATTCCTTCACTGCAATATGAAACACTATACAATACCGTTTTTCATTCTTCACAAAGGTTGTCCTCACAAGTGTATATTCTGTGACCAGAAGAGGATCACGGGGGAGGATACACAGCGTCCGGAGGACGTCCCGGATAAGATCAGGAAATATCTTTCGACCATGCCTTCGGAAGGGTCGCATATAGAAGTGGGTTTCTTCGGGGGGAGTTTCACGGGTCTTTCTTTTGATGAGCAGGAGGATTTTCTCGGGCGGGTCAGGCCGTTCCTTGATGACGGCCGCGTCCGGGGTATAAGGTTGTCTACGCGCCCGGACCTTATAGATCCCGGGGGCATCTCTTTTCTAAGGGGGTACGGTGTCACATGTATCGAGCTGGGTGTTCAGTCCATGTCAAACACCGTTCTGGCCGCCGCAAAGAGAGGACATACCGCGGAAGACTCGGCTAGAGCGTCTCGCGTGATATTGCGCGGGGGATTACTTCTGGGTCACCAGATGATGCTGGGTCTTCCTTCCAGCGGTTTTGAGGAGGAATTCCTGACTGCCAGGAAGGCGAAAGAGCTCGGGGCAAAACAGGTGAGGATCTATCCGGTAATAGTCATGAAAGGGACGGAACTGGCAGATATGTGGAAAAAGGGCGCGTATCGGCCGCTTGACGAGACTGAAGCAGTTGATCGCGCGGCCAGGCTTCTAAAATATTTTGAGGATAACGGTATCAAGGTCATTCGTTGCGGGTTGCATCCTTCCAGGGGATTGCTTTCGGGGGAGGAATATCTGGCGGGGCCTTTTCACCCCGCTTTCGGGCAAAAAGCGAGAGACAGGTCGAGAGGGCTGTAAGAATTTAAAAAGTCGCGGCTCGGACTTGAAGATATGTTTGAACAGGGTTATGAAACGGGTTCTAATAATACACGATAAGAGATTACCTGGCGAATACAAGAAAGCTTTGAAGAAAAAGCTGCCGTCCGCCGATCTTTTACCGTTCCGGGGAATTTCGAACGTCTACGGTTCGATCTCGTGCCACCCTGATATTTGTCTTTTTCAACTTGACCGGGAGACCGTGATCCACTCTCCCGGATTGCCTGGAGACCAGCTCCTGCCTCTTGAAAAAAACGGGATGGAACTTGTCGAGGGGGAAGAGTCTCCGTCCGGTGAATATCCCCACGCGGCCAGGTACAATGCAGTTCGTATAAGGAACGTCGTGTTTCACAATTTTGATTGCACGGATCCTGTTATACTTGAGAAGATAGAGAGAAGAGGGTTGAAGGCCGTCAGCGTCGCTCAAGGATATACCCGGTGTTCCGTTCTTACTGTCGGTGAAAAGGGGATTATAACTTCCGACAGAAGTATTGCCGGTGCGGCTGAGTCTGAGGGTTTTGACGTCCTGGTGTTGTCTGCCGGTTCGGTTGTTCTTCCCGGCGAGAAGTACGGTTTTATAGGAGGAGCCGTTGGAGTAGCCCCTGACGGGACTGTTGTTTTTCTCGGAGATCCGGCGTTTCATCCCGAAGGTGATGAAATAATCGGATTTTTGACCAGATATAATATTGATTATATAGCGCTGGAAGGGATGCCGCTTTATGACGCGGGAAGCCTTTTGATGATCGGATGATTATACTTTGTAAATGCTTGTAAACAAGTAAGATATGAAAAAGTGAAAAAATACTTAACTTTTACTTTTTATGTGATAAACTTAAGTTAAGTAAAGAGATCAATAAAAGGAACTTACTATGGAGCAAGAAAAACGTAGCTACAGGCGTTATAATGCCTTAATAAGTCCTCTTTCCTGTTCGAAGTGTGATTGCGAGAACCTGAGAGTGGATATCAGTAATATTTCCTGCGACGGCATGGGAATATCCATAAACGCAAATTTGACCGAGGGAGACACTGTAAAACTGGAGATCATCCTGCCTGATGATGATATCCCCATGTTCATAGTTGGAGAAGTCGCCTGGGCCACGAAACATCCGGCTATGGAAAAAGTTTATAGCGCCGGATTGAGACTGATCAGGATCAGCAACTGTGACAGAGAGAGGTTGATGAAATATATTAATGTGAGTTTTTTATGCTCGCATTGATCTAAGCTGAAAATATCCCGCCTTAAATAACCGATTTGTTTGATCCTGTTTTTTTTCATAAATTTTCATAACGGAATTTCAATAACCAAAGCCGCAGGAGCTACCACCAGGCGGCGAATCCATGGTGATAATTTTGTTCGCGGCCCGGAGGCCGCTCCTACGGGACAGGTGAAAAGTTCGCCAAAGGCGGGCTAAGTTTCTCGTCTCCCCCCTTTTTCAAAGGGGGGAAAGTTAAGGATTTTTAACCAGGTTAAATTTAACCAGGTTAAAGGAGCCGCCTTAGG
>JAYEOV010000030.1:0-13940 GCA_034723315.1 Candidatus Omnitrophota bacterium
GCCCCCTGACCCCTTTTTATTTCCAGATGAAAACTTGCCAAAAACGATATGAGAAGGTAGGATATTTATTGATTAAATAAAAGGAAAGAGCATGCAATTCCTTAGACGTATATTTTTTTATATATTTGCCGCAATATATATAGTTTTCTGTCCCCTTACAATAATGTATGCGCTGGGGTATATTTTCAAGCCCGGGGCGGAAAAAGGCGTGGAGAAGACAGGGTTGATCTACCTGTCGAGCGCTCCCGCGGGAGCTACGGTCTATATGAACAGCAGTAAGTACACGAAGAAGACGCCCACGGTCATACAGGAGCTCCTTCCGGCCGGATATTCCATCAGGCTTGAGCTTAATGGGTACAAACAGTGGGGGCGGACGGTACCGGTTGAGGCGGAACAAGCTACGGTCCTTGACAAGATCCTGCTTCTACCTCAACAGTTTAAGTTCAACAATGTTTTGTCCGGAGAGTTCCGGGATATCATACAGGTGCCACGCAGCGGTTTTTTTCTGGTTAAAAAAGGGCCGCTTTTGGAGGACATACAGGTTTACGATTACAACGGGCAAAAAGCATGGCCGCTTCTTGAGGCAGGGGATCCTTTTTCGAGTTATAAGCTGGTGTCGTATTTTTCAGTAAAGGAAAGCCCTTTTGTCCTTCTTGTCGTCCGGAGCGGGAAGCAAGACCGTCTGCTTTGGGTGGGGCTGGCTGAGGATAAGAACGAGGTCAAGGATATTACGGACCTTTTTAGCGTGAAGCCGCAGCATGCTGAGTGGCTGCCGCGCAAGGATACGGAGCTTTTCGTTTTTCAGGAAGGATATCTGAATAAGGTTGACGTGGCGTCCGGCGCGGTTTATCCGGATTATATCCAGAACGTCAGGGGCTTCGGTCTTTACGATAACGAGGTATATGTGCTGGGCGCGGACAATGTTTTCTTTAAAACGGATTATGACAAAAAAAGCGAAAAAAAACTTCTGGACGATCCCACCCTGGGCTCTTCCATTTTTGGCGAGAAGGGATATTTCCGGGTGGAGGTCCTGTCCGATGATTTTATCTTTTTTATCGGCAAGAATGGGGAGCTTCTGGCGAATCGTCTTCCCTACCGTTTTGTGCGAGAAGGGGTGTTGGGCGTTGAGTTCTACCCTCAGCTAAAGCAGCTGCTGATATGGCGGAAAGACAGGATAGGGATACTGGATCTGTCTGTAGAGGAGACGGGGGAGGTGGAATTCGAAAAAGGGCCGGCCCTGGTGTGGTTGTACAGGAAGGGCAAGAACATCGGGCAATGTTTCTGGGTTTATCAGGGCTCACATATACTTTTTCGGGACGGGACAGACGTATCACTTGTCGCGATGGAAGAATACGGTGGAACGTCCATGGAGCACATCCTGAAAGTAAAAGAAAAAAGCGCGATTTATTATTCCGAACAGACAGGCAGCCTGTATTATATTGACCCGGATACGGGGAACATCTTCTCCGTGGAGATAGTCCCCCGTAAAGGAGTGATAACAGCGCCTTTTCCCAAACTGAAGGAGCAGGAAGAAGGGGGCAAGCCGCGGGGATCGTGACGGGTGATGGGTAAAGAGTGATGAGTAATGGGTAATGGGTCTTCGAAACAACCCATCACCCATCACCTGTCACTCATCACATAAAAGACTATGGATTTTAATTTTACAGGCAATAATTTGACGGGCAGAGAAAAGGCCCTGCAGCGGTTTTTTGAGATCGTTCCGGGAGCGACAAGCTGGATCATTCTTATAGGCATGGCGATCCTTGCCTTTTATAAACCCCTCGTCGCGGCGGTTATCATAATAGCGTTTTATTTCTACTGGCTTTTAAAACTCTGGTACCTGACGATCTTTCTCATACTTTCGTATCTGAGGCTTTCCCTGGAAGACCGGACCGACTGGATGGAAAGGGTCCGTGGACTTGACAGGCTTGACCGGTACCTGGAAGAGCTCAGGAATAAGCCCGGACCGCGGGACTTGCGGAAAAGGGTGTCCCTGTTCTTACACAAAAAGGAGGTCGAAGGCCTGTTTATGTCCGGGGTCGGCCGTCCTCTTTCAAAGGATATCTATCACTTGGTCATAATCCCTGTCGCAAAGGAAACGAGGGATGTAATAGAACCCGGGATCAGGAGCCTGGCCTCGGGAATGTTCCCCTCAAAACAGATCGTGGTTTTCCTGGCGCTTGAGGAAAGGGCAAGCGAAGAGGTCAAGGAAGGAGTGGAAGGGGTGAGGGACGACTATATCGGCCGGTTTTACGACATGCAGATCGTAACCCACCCTGACGGCATAGCGGGTGAGGCGCGCGCAAAAGGGGCCAATACGACTTATGCCGCGAAAAAAGCGGCGGAATATCTCCGGGAAAGGAATATGCCTTTTGAGAACGTGGTCTCTTCCTGCTTTGATTCGGATACCGTGGTCAATCCCCAGTATTTCGCGAGCCTGACCTATTATTTTCAGATCTGCCCCGAGAGGACGCGCGCGAGTTTCCAGCCGGTGCCGATGTATAACAATAATATCTGGGAAGCTCCCGGGCTTACGAGGGTGCTTGAGACGGGTTCTTCCTTTTTCCAGTTGATCGAAGCCACGAACCCCCAGACCCTGGTCACTTTTTCAAGCCACAGCATGAGTTTCAAGGCGCTGGAGGATGTAGACTACTGGCCTGTTGATATGATCTCTGACGATTCGGCCATATTCTGGAAAGCGTTCATACATTTCGATGGTGGATACCGCGTCGTTCCGATGTACACAACGCTTTCGATGGACGCGGTCGTCGCGGAAAACTGGTGGAAGACAGTCGTGAATGTCTATAAACAAAAGAGACGATGGGCCTGGGGGGTGGAAAATTTCCCCATTTTGATCAGGGCCTTCCTCAGGGACAAGAAGATACCTTTTTTTATCAAACTGAAAGTGGGATATAAACTTTTTGAGGGGCACATATCGTGGGCCACCTGGGCGTTCCTGCTCACTATAGTAGGGTGGCTTCCGGCCATATTCGCGGGAAGGGAGTTTTCGCATTCTGTCTTTTATTACAGTGCGCCGCGCATCGCGGGCACTATTTTCCATCTTGCTTCCTTTTCTCTTATAACGAGCGTCATATTGAGTCTATTGCTTCTGCCAAAAAAAAAGATAAGGTATTCCTTTATAAAACGGGTAGGTTTCGCCCTGCAATGGCTTTTGGTCCCTGTTACCATGGTGTTCTTGAGCGCGTTGCCTGCCCTGGACGCCCAGACACGCCTCATGCGGGCGAAGTATATGACGTTCTGGGTGACGGATAAATCGAGAAAGTAGGAGATGCGCCTGTAAACGGCGATCGATTATCAGTTCAGCGGGTTATTGGGGACGCCCCACTCGGAGCCACCCCACAAGTTCAAAATGTAATGAACCGGCTTCTAGAAAGAACGGTAGGGAGATAAAAATTTGAAGAAAGAAGCAGGCTTTAGCTATGTGGGGTGGCTCCGAGTGGGGCGTCCCCTTATAATTTCTATTATAACGATATTCGTTGTATTGAAGTGCGCGCCGGGTATCGCTGACCAGGTGCGCATCGGGACGACCTACAGCCGCAGGCAATGCGAGTATCTCGGCATCGACTGGAAAAAGACCTATATCGCGATACTTGATACGGGGTTCGACATCATACGGCTGGGCGCTTACTGGGACGAGATAGAGAAAAAAAAGGGCGAATATGATTTTTCCCGTCTCGACTGGGAGATAAACGAAGCGCGCAGGAAAAACATACCCGTTATTCTGGCCGTGGGAATGAAAGCCCCGCGGTGGCCCGAATATTATATCCCGGAATGGGTCATCGAAAAAACCCATCCCGCGTACGGGGCGAACCTCGCGAAGAACGTATACTTAAAGGAAAAAACCCTCGATTTTATTGAAAAAGTGGTTACCCGGTACGGGGGAGAACCGATAGTGCAATACTGGCAGGTGGAGAACGAACCGCTTAACCGGATCGGCAGCTATAAATGGTACATCGGCCGGTCCTTCTTAAAGCAGGAAGTGGAATTTGTCAGGAAGCTGGACGGGAAAGGCAGGCCCATAATTTTAACAGTCGCGACCTATCCGAACCGCTTCTTGAGGTTTTTTGAGGAACTGTCCACGCCGCAGGATCCGGTAAAGGAGTGTCTCGAGTTATGTGATATAATAGGGATAAATATTTATCCGACCTTTGGGTATAAATTTTTGTGGTTCAATATTTACTTTAACACTACCCCCGGGGGAAGAGAAAAATATTTTTCGAAATTGCTGAAACGGATAAGGAATAAACGAAAAAAGGTGTGGATCACGGAACTCCAGGCGGAACCCTGGGAGCCGGGGCACCTGGTATACAAGGAGAAAGATCCTCCTCCTACGGGGATGCCGGAGACGATGGAGGAAAGTTTCAGGGAATTCAGGGATATGGGGGTTGATACTGTGCTTCTCTGGGGAGCAGAATATTGGCGTTTCCGTGCGGTCCGTTACGGGGACACTGAATGGGAAAGAACTGTCAGAAATTTATTGGGGCGTCCCCGATAGACCCGGAGGCTATGGACGAGCTTCTTAACAAGGCGAAAACCCTTCTTTAGAAGCTGCCTTGTCAAAAGACATTTTACATGATAATATTGGAACGGTCCTAACGAATATTTACCCCGCCGGAGAAGCCCGGAGCAGGCTTCTCCAACGGGGCTTAACAGAAAAAGGGAGATACATATGAAGATAGGCATTATGACGGCATGGAATACTAACAGCGGGGTCGCGATGCATGCGGAACCGATAGGCAAAGCTTTAAAAAAGATGGGGCATAAACTAACAGTTTTCACTTTTGACAAGACAGATTACCACGGTGAGGGGATAACAGCCAAGGATGAAAGTTTCGTGATAAGGTGTTTCGGCACAAGAACCGGCACCCAGGCATTTGATCCACGTCCCTTCCTGGAGGTGGATTATGATATTCTGCTGATCGAGGACCTGGGGATGCTCCCCGTGGACAAACTTGCCAATGTGGTACCGGTCATCAGACGCAGCGCAAAGGTGATCCACGTTGTCCACGAAAACAAGCTCTGCGCTCATTCCTGGTTCTACAGGATCAACTGGGACAAGGTCGTTTATTTCGACCGCCGCCAGGAATTTTTGAAAAAGATCTACAATGAAGATGCTATTCATATACCGTTCCCGTGTTATCCACGAAGGAGGGTCAGTAAGGCAGCGGCCAGAAAAAGGCTGAAACTCCCGCTGAAAAAAAAGATAATCTACTGTTTCGGCCTGCGGGGATACCATTCGTATTACAGGGACCTTCCCCCAAAACTGAAGCGGAATTCGATCCTGCTTCACGTGGTCCAGAAACATTATCAGATGCTGGAAGAACTCACTCCCACGGACTGGCGGATAGTGAGGAAAATGGACAGTCTCTCTACGAAGGATTTTGACGATTACCTTTTCGCTGCGGATGCTGTCATATTTCACAAGTTCCAGAGCCGTTTTCATGCCGTGGTCTCTTCCACCGTTTACGAGGCGCTTGGGACGGGGTGCCCTATATTCGTCCCCAGCCAGTCGGATTTCTTTCATGACTGGAAAAGGGAAGTAGTACATTACAGGGACATTACGGCGCTTAATAAAAAGCTCGTCGACATGCTCGGGAGCGAGAAAAAGCGGAAAGAGCTGGAAGAACAGGCGGACAAATTCGTGGGGATACACTCGCCGGAGAATATAGCCGGCCGGTATATCGAGCTGTTCGAGGAATTGCTTAAGGAGTGACCCCCTCATCCGCCCAGAGCCCTGTTTTTTTCTGTACCATTTTGGGTACAGCTCCGAATCACGTTGGGGTTCGGAGTTTTTGTCCCGGACCCGAAGCATACGGGAAATTCCGCCCAATGAAGGGGATCCCATAATAAAAGGAGCCGCGTGTCCTGTACCGAATAATTCCTGTTACAGGACGGATTTCAGTCCGCGGAGCTCCATCGTATTTTGGCGGCAGATGAAAAGACCCATCTTACACGAATTGAGAAGGCACGCCCCGTTCACGATGTTTGGCGCCTTTACGGGTATAATCGTGATGGTCGCGTTCCGCAACCTGCCCTACAGGAACGCGTACACTGTTTTTTATGCGCTTCATCCCCTGCATGTTATCTTGAGCGCGCTGGTCACGGCATCCATGTACAAGAACTATAAATGCGCGCAGAACGGGCACAAATGCAACCTTTTCACGCTTCTGGCTATAGGATTTTTCGGTTCTGTCGGCATAGCGACTCTCAGCGATTCAATTATTCCTTTTCTGGGCGAGAAACTTCTCCACATGCCGCATGCCGAACCGCATATCGGTTTTATCGAAGAACCCTTCATTGTGATCCTGTTCGCCCTGGCAGGGGTGGCTATCGCGTATTTTCGCCCTGCCACAAAATTCCCGCACGCGGGACACGTTCTGATAAGCACCTGGGCGTCCCTGTTCCACATAATGATGGCAAAAGGGCACGGGTTGACCTTTTTTTTCGGTATGGCTGTTTTTGTGTTTTTGTTTTTTGCTGTCTGGATACCCTGCTGTATAAGCGATATCGTTTTCCCGCTCCTTTTTATCCGGAAGGAGGATATCGGAAGGAAGGCCGCGGGGGCCGGACATCAGACCACGGACATATTGCAATAGACTCAGATCTTTTTTTACAAAACTTTAATCTTGGCGCTAATCTCTGACCTCTGAAGAAAGGGAAAAAGCAATGAAAGTTCTCATAACCGGGGGAGCCGGGTTTGTCGGGTGCAATCTTGCGCAGGTCTACCTTGAAAAAGGGCACGAGGTCATCGTCCTGGACGATCTTTCAAGAAAAGGAACGCGAAAAAATCTAAACTGGCTGGAGACCATCGGCAGGATAGTTTTTTTTCGCCAGGACATTCGCGATTTCAGAAAATTGAAAAAGACGATCGAAAAATGCGGGGAGATAGATGTCATCTATCATATGGCCGCGCAAGTCGCGGTTACAACGTCCGTTGCCGACCCCAGGTCTGATTTTGACGCTAACGCGCTGGGGACGTTCAATCTGCTGGAGGCGGTGCGCCAGTCCGGGAAAGACCCCGTTATTGTATTTGCGTCGACGAACAAGGTATACGGCGAGATGATGGATCTGAAGGTGGCCCTTCAGGGCGGCAAGTATCAGTATACTGACATGCCGCAGGGGGTGTCCGAATCCAGACAACTTGATTTTCATTCACCGTACGGGTGCTCGAAAGGGTGCGCGGACCAGTATGTAGTGGATTATTCCCGGATCTACGGGATGAGGACCGTTTGTATGCGGCAATCCTGCATATATGGTCCCAGGCAGTTCGGGGTTGAGGATCAGGGCTGGGTAGCGTGGTTCACGATAGCCGCGGCTCTGGGCAGGCCCCTGACAATTTACGGCGACGGTAAGCAGGTGAGGGATATTCTGCATGTCCGGGACCTCATTGAGCTCTTTCAAAAGGCCTATGATAATATTGAGAACGTGAAAGGCATGGCTTTCAACGTGGGAGGAGGGACTGAGAACCAGATGTCCCTGCTTGAATTGATAGATTTTCTTGAAAAGAGAACGGGAAAGAAGATCAAACCGTCATTTGATGACTGGCGGCCGGGAGATCAGAAGATCTATGTCAGTGATATAAGGAAAGTAAAGGAACACCTTGGATGGGAACCGCGCATCGGTAAAGAAAAAGGCGTTGAAATGTTATGGGAATGGGTTAACGGTAACAAGGATCTTTTCAAGGGTCTTTGAAGGTACGAGCCGCTAACAGCAGATCATTTTTGAGACACGGAATATAAATTTTAGGATTTCGAATCTATGATAACAAAGAGGAGAAGAACGTGAAGATACTTGTGACCGGAGGAGCCGGCTTTATAGGTTCCTTTATTGTGGATGAGCTTATCGAGAAAGGACATGAGGTCAGAGTGTATGACGCTCTGGATCCACAGGTGCACGGCCGGTCGGAGCGTCCTCCCCGCTATCTGAATAAAGAAGCCGAATTCATCAAAGGTAACGTGCTGGATGAAGAAGGGTTTTTTAATGCCCTGAAAGATGTGGACGTTCTCTTCCACGGGGCCGCGGCGGTCGGAGTGGGGCAGTCCATGTATGAGGTAAAGCGATACGTTGAACAGAACTCTTTGGGAGCGGCCGTTATGCTTGACGTGATCGCGAACAGGGAACACGGGTTAAAAAAAATGGTCGTAGCATCTTCAATGTCTATTTACGGGGAAGGCAAGTACCGGTGTGGCAGGTGCGGCCCTGTTTATCCGGACAGCAGGTCCCAGGAGCAGCTTGAAAAAAGAAAATGGAAGGCGCGGTGTCCGGGGTGCGGCTCGGAACTTACGCCCTTGCCGACCGATGAAAAGAAACCGCTGAATCCGACCTCGATCTACGCGATAACGAAAAGGGACCATGAAGAAGCCTTTCTTTCGATAGGAAGGGCGTATAGGATACCCGCTGTGGCGCTAAGATATTTCAACGCGTATGGCCCCAGGCAGGCGCTTTCGAATCCGTATACGGGGGTATGCGCCATCTTTTCCAGCAGGATATTGAACGGGAAAAATCCGGTCATCTTTGAAGACGGCCTGCAGAGCCGTGATTTTATTCACGTGAAAGACGTTGCAAGGGCAAGCGTCCTGGCCATGGAGAGCGGCGCGAGCGATTACCAGGTCTTTAACGTAGGATCGGGTAACCCGGTAACGATACTTGAAGTCGCGCGCATTCTGGCGGATAAAATAAAACCGGGATCCGGTATTGAACCGGAGATCAGAAATACTTTCAGGGAAGGGGATATACGGCACTGTTTTGCCGATAATTCAAAGATAGAAGAGGTCCTGGGCTTCAAACCGTTGATCAGTTTTCAAGAAGGCATAACGGACCTTACAGAGTGGGTCGCTGAACAGATATGCGAGGACCGCACAACTGAAGCGATCCGGGAATTACAGGAAAAAGGGCTCGCGGAGTAAGGCGAACTCCATAAACGTGTTGAAGAGGCTAAAGGAATAGCCGTCTTTTTTAAACCTTAACTTTACTGAAACTTTTATTTGTGCTATAATACGGCCTGTTATGAGCGAAAGAAGAAAATGGAAAAGATACATGATCGCGTACCCGATCGAGAATGTAGAAGGGTATACGGAGCAATCCCTTACATTGTGTGATGTAAGCAAGGGAGGAGTTGCGTTCTTTACCGAGAAGAAAATGTTTAAGAACGACAAGATCGATCTGCAGCTTTTCCTCAAAAGTAAGATGTTCAGCATTAAAGGGGCCGTGGTCCACGTAAAGACCGTGAAAAGAGGAGAATACGTTATCGGCGTGAAATTCATCGAAACCCCCGAGAATTTTATCAAAATTCTCGAAAAGGAAATAGAAGAAGTCATGCAGTTCTTCCGGGAAGGCAACCTTTATGATCGCAAAGGCCTCACCTTCAGAAAAGCCTCAACAGAATACCTGGAAACTTAGAAGGGGACGCCCCACTCGGTACCACCCCACATAGCTAAAGCCTGCTTCTTTCTTCAATTTTTTATTTTCTTATTGTTCTTTCCAATATATCATTACGAAAAAATAATACCTCTGCATAAATTATTATATTTCATTACATTTTGAACTTGTGGGGTGGTACCGAGTGGGGCGTCCCCCGGCCGGGGAAAGGCCGCCGCGCTCTAATTATTCTCACCGGTGGGCGCTATCCAGGATTCCGGATGCCCGCGGCGTTTTTCAGCGCCCCTGTCCCTTACTCTCAGCATCAGGAAAGAGGCTATCAGCATGCATATCCCGCCGATGGCAACGCCGTAAAGGCGATTGTTCCCGAGCCAGTGGAACATGATCCAGCCGAGTCCCAGGGAGACCAGGATCTGGGGTATGGTTATGAAAAAATTGAAAATACCCATGTATACTCCCATTTTCTCCTGCGGGATGGCGGTGGAGAGTATAGCGTAAGGCATCGCGAGTATGCTGGCCCAGGCTATGCCGACACCGACCATGAGCAGAAGAAGAGAGTTCTTATCGTGGACCAGCATGATCCCCAGAAGTCCCGCCGCGCCGCACAGGAGGCAGAGCATGTGAGTGTATCTGCGCGTGATCTTTCCCGCGATCCTTGACAGGAATAATGATACTAAGAAACACACCGCGTTATACGTGGCGAAACATATGCCGGCCCATTCGATGCCCCGCAGGTAGACGTTTGTCCCTTCAGTCGCCCCGAAGATATTGTTGGCCACGGTAACGGGAAAATAAATGAACATGCAAAAAAGCCCCATCCAGCTGAATATCTGCACCCACGCCAGCTCTTTCATGGTAGGGGGCATTCGTAAAAGGTCATGGAAGATTTCTTTTACCGCGCTGCGCAACCTGCCCTTTTTACTTTTCATCTCCCGGAAAGTCCGTATGTCCGCCGGAGGATATTCTTTTGTCGTCAGGATCGTCCACAGGACCGCCCCCAGGAACACGGCCGCGCCGATATGGAACGAGATCCTTACTAGACCCGGTATGGCGCTTTGAACGGCAGGGATCGCCGTCTGGACGTGGTGCGCTGCGCCGTGGGCCGGGGCGGTGGCGGCAAGAGGATGAGGGGCGGTGGCGGTGCCGTTGAGGCCGAAAACGTTTTCCAGGAGCCAGGGCAGGGCCGAAGCCGTGACAGCGCCCAGGCCTATAAAGACTCCCTGCATCGTGAACCCGAAAGTTCTCTGTTCTTCCGGGAGCAGGTCCGCGACGAACGCCCTGAAAGGTTCCATGCTTATATTGACGGACGCGTCCATTACCCAGAGGAGCCCCGCCGCCATCAGCAGGCTGCCCGAATACGGCATGAAGAACAGCGCGCACGTGGCGAGGACCGCGCCGACGAGAAAATAAGGGCGTCTTCTCCCCAGCCAGCACCAGGTGTGGTCGCTCATGTGCCCGATAAAAGGCTGAACGAGCAGGCCCGTAAGCGGGGCCGCGAGCCACAGGATGGGTATCTTGTCAGGCTGGGCCCCGAGGTACTCGTAGATGGCGCTCATGTTCGCCATTTGGAGGCCCCATCCGAACTGTATGCCCATGAAACCGACGCTCATGTTGCATATCTGTAATAAATTGAACCTGCGCTTTGGCATTGGTTTCCTCCCTAGCGGTTATTGTCCGCCGCTTTGCCGCCTTTACGGGACTTTTTACCAGAGGCCATTTAGTCGTTAGTTTATAGTCGTTAGTCGTTAGTTGACTAACGACTAACTGGCCTTTAGAAGGTGAACCCGAATCTTGACCCGATAACCATCGCGTTAGGCACTTTACCTGTGCCGCCCGGATGAATGATATACTGTATGTCAGGTTGCACGAAGAACCACTTTGTTATCTGTAACTTGTAGGTAAAGTCCAGCATGATCTCGTATTCCTGAGGGTCGACAGTATTGCGGTTTATTTCCCTGTCATCGCGCTGAGATCTCGCGAGCTCCCGGCTCCACATTCCGTATGTGAAGCCTACAGCGGCTGTATCTTCATCACGTCCCGGGATAAGCCCCTTGTAGAGAAGACCGCAGTCCATGAAGAAGGGAAATTGGTTAAAGTTGGCTGGCGCCCACGTGAAAACAACAAATGCCGTTAACCCCTGGTCACTGCCGGGCCCGCCTTCGCGGTATAGCATCTGGTCCGTGTGGGTGTAAAAACCCCAGTTCCCTATTCGTTTTTTCCTTGGAAGCCCCGTTACGATGTAAGAACCGCCGTTCGGGTCACTGTAAAGATCAAAGAACTTACCGCTGTGATAAAACCCGCCTATCTTGTAATTTCCGGGCATTCCGGGGGAGTCTTTCTTCTTGTTGGGGGTGTAGCCGAATTCCTGAAGATAGATCAAGCCCCTGTTGAGCCTGAGGCCGAAATCGAATCCGTGCGCGGAATCCCGTCCAACGCGCGGGTCCCCATTGAATATTGCCGTCTTTGAATAGACCGTGTCGGTGAGGTTAAGTATGGCGCGGGCTCCCCATGTGGCATTAGGATATGTCAGAAAAGGCAAATTTCTCGGAAGGCTTATAGGGTTGCCGTCGATCGAGTTATTTACGAATATCCAGTAGATGGGCGAGGCGGCGAATTCGTCTCCCGGGCTGAAACGGCCGAACCGTATGTTAAACTGGTCGTCAAAAAAGGACTGTTCCAGGTAGAGGGAATAGAACTTGAATTCCTCGGAACCGAAAATGCTGCTTGCGGTAAAGGCATTGCCGATGTATTTAGTGGACAGGTTGGCCCCTGCGCGCCACAAACAGGATGCGTGTAACTGCAGGCCTTTCACCCCCGCCGCCTTTTCGAGGTCGAGGTTGACATCCAGGCCCATCGAATGGTCGTATTCGGTTCCTTGTTTTTCTCCCCCGACAGGATTACCAAGAACGTCGAAGACATAGGTGCTTAAAAAGGTGATACCCGAGTCGGCAAGTTTATCGCGCATACCGGCCCAGTTGCCTGTCATGTATTTCTGTTCCATTACTTCGGGTGCTTCGGGCACGAACCAGGGTGAGGCGGTAGAGGGATCGATCAAAGATTTTTCAGAGATCCTGGGAGAAGTATTCTCGGATCGGGCCGGCGCGGCGATAAAAATAAGAAGAAAAAAACAAAAAAGAAAGAATATAAAATTAAAATTCAAGATTTTATTTTTCATTTGTTCCCTTTGATCTGTAAGAAGCGTGATATATAAGATTCTGACGCAATATGCCAGGCCAACTTTGTTGTGTGATGTTCTGACGCATAATTTTTCAAAGAAAGTGTATCATCAAGAACGGGTACAGTCAAATTTGAGGGATGATATATATCCATACTGTCATTCCCGCCCCCGCTTCCGCGGGGATTAACCCCGGCGGGGATCCACTATAAGATAGATATTAATTATAATACAGTCTGGGAAGTGAGGCAGGAAACAGCTCGACAGAATCTATAACTATATAATATAATCTATTCAAATGAGCAGATTGATTAAGATAGGTGAAGCAGCAAAATTGCTGGGTGTTTCCATACAAACACTTCGCAGATGGGAGCGGGAAGGTGAATTGCTGCCGGATCGCAAAAGTGATGGTGGTACCCGCTATTATGATCTAGACAGATTATTTGGTATTGAGAATGTCGAAACCGACCTTACCATCGCCTATGCGCGGGTTTCCAGTCATGACCAGAAAGAAGATCTTAAGCGGCAAGCTGAACTTTTAGGGACATATTGCGCAGTCAAAGGCTGGACATTCGAAGTAATACAAGATCTTGGTTCCGGCATGAATTACCGGAAGAAAGGGCTAAAGCGATTACTTGATTTAATTATCACTCGTAAGATCAGACGATTGGTGTTAACGCGTAAGGATCGGTTATTGCGTTTTGGGGCGGAGTTGGTTTTTGCGTTATGTGAAGCAAAGCAGGTCGAGGTAGTGATAATTAATCAGGGTGAAGAAATTTCATTTGAAGAAGAATTAGCGCAGGACGTTTTAGAGATAATTACTGTTTTTTCCGCGCGTCTATACGGATCGCGCAGCCATAAGAATAAGAAGCTTGTTGAAGCGGCAAAGATACTGGCAAAATAAACCATGGCAGCCGGTGCGATGGGTTATGAGAAGTGTTTAGAAGCCATTTCATAACCCCGTTCTACTGCGGCTGGCTGCAAAAGCCATTAGCTGCGTTTTCACGGCAAAAAGTCCTCAACGTAGCACACTGGCTACGTTTTCGGGCTTTTTGCCACTCAGGCCTTGCTAAAGGCTTTTTCGCTCAGCCTCGTTACGAACCGGGTTATGAAATGGCTTCTAACAAAAAAACCGAAAAATTTTGAAAGAAAACAGCAAGAAAATGTGTCTATAATAGTAGGGGTAAGACACGCGGGGTATCAGAAAAAATGATAATTACGCTTACGCATAAAATTCGACTATTGAAGATTTGAATGTAAAAGGTATGATGGCAAATCATTCGATGGCCCGTAGTATAGCGGATATGGGTTTTTATGAGTTTCGGAGGCAGCTGGGATATAAGGCAGAGATGCGGGGCAATCATAT
>JAYEOV010000031.1:0-5619 GCA_034723315.1 Candidatus Omnitrophota bacterium
ATATGTATATTCCGGTGTTGAACAAAATATTCAGATCGATCCAGAAAAGACACCCGGGTGCTCTTTTGTATTATCCTTCGAAGATATCCATAGAGACGGGGAACATATGCAACCTTTCCTGTCCGCTTTGTCCGACTGCCGACGGGAGCAGGGAAGACGTGGAGAAAGGCCTTCTATCGTTCGAAGACTTCAAGGTCATATTTGAAAAGATACGGCCTTTTGTGAAGACACTGGACCTTTTCAGCTGGGGCGAACCTTTCCTTAACAAGGATATCGGAAGAATGATCAGATACGCCAGGGAAAGGAAACCCGCGCTGCGGATGTTCATAGACACCAATTTGAACACCATCAGCGAGGACCAGATCGACACGGTGGTACGCTACGGGCTGGACGTGCTCAAGGTTTCCTGCGACGGGGTGAGCCAGGAAGTCTATGTGAAATACAGGGTAGGCGGAGACATAGCCCGGGTGCTGGAGAACGTCGGGAAGCTGCTGGAAAAAAAGAAGGAACTTTGCCTTGAAAGGCCAAGGATAATCTGGAAATATCTGGTGTTCAGGCATAATCAGGGCGAGGTGGAACAAGCGAGGGTGATGGCCCGGGACATGGGTATAGATTTTGAAGCGAGCGGCATGCGCACCGATTGCGGGAAGGAGATCTTCGAAAAGATCGAGGATTCCGTGGAGCGGGACAGGGAATGGATCCCGGACCAGCCGGAATACAACAATTACAGGGACCTGAGTTCGGGGAAGGCTTTCTGTGAAAAACCCTGGCGGACGATGACGATAAACTGGAACGGGGACGTTGTGCCGTGCGGGGCCATATACGATTGTTCCAGGTACAGTTTCGGGAACCTGCTTTCCCGGGATTTCGGGGATGTCTGGAACGGAGAAAAGTTCGTAGAAGCTAGACGGATAATATGCGCCAGGGCGGGAGAAGACCCTGATAACATCTGTTCGATATGCAAGGAGAACGGTTACCAGTTTTTCTGACGAAAAAGGAGAGGTCATGGAGAAGGCTCCCGTGAGTGTAGTTGTCATAACGAAGAACGAAGAAGAAAATATTTCAGAATGCCTTGAAAGCGCGGCATGGGCGGACGAAATAATCGTGGTGGACGACGAAAGCACCGATGCGACCAGGGACATAGCTAAGGGATATACCGATAAGGTCTTCGTGAGAAAAATGGAAAATGAAGGCAGGCACAGGAACTGGTCGTACGCACAGGCGTCGAACCCCTGGGTCTTGAGCCTTGACGCTGATGAGCGTGTCACTGAAGAGCTCGCCGGCGAGATCACGGAGCTTTTGAAGAACAGTCCCGGATACAAGGCTTACGCTATACCCAGGAGAAACTATATAGGTAACTACTGGCTGCGTTATGGCGGCGAATACCCGGCTCCACAGACAAAACTTTTTCTGAAAGACAAGTTCAGGTACGAAGAAGTAGAGGTTCATCCACGTGCGTTCATGCAGGGGGATACAGGATTTCTGAAGGGCGATATCATTCATTATTCGCATAAGGATATCACGGATTATCTCAGAAGCCTTAATGCCCATACCACTCTTGAGGCTCAGAAGTGGTATCTGAGCGGACGCAAGATGAGTTTTGGTCATGCCTTATGGAGAACAGTCGACAGGTGTTTTTACAGACGAATTTTTCGGAAGCAAGCTTACAAAGACGGTATTTATGGATTGACCGTGGCGGTATTCAGCGGTATGTATCAGATCGTGAGTTATCTGAAGTATCGGGAACTGATGTTGAAAAAGGAAGGGGACAGAAAGAATGGAACGTGAGAAACTTTCCGTCGTCATATTGACAAAAAACGAAGAAGACAAGATCAGGAACTGTCTCGAGAGCATTAAATGGGTCGATGAGATAGTGGTAGTGGACGGTTTCAGCACTGACGGTACCGTGGATATATGCAAGGAATACGGGGCCAGGATAGTACAGCATGAGTTTGAGGGGGATTTCGGCGAGGAAAGGAATATAGGCATAGACAACTCTTCCGGCGACTGGATATTGCAGCTTGACGCTGACGAGGTGGTAACCGGGCCTTTCAGGGACAGGGTGATGAAAATCCTTAACGGGGAGTATAGTCATACCGCCTATAAGTTCCTGAGGAAGAATATTTTCCTGGGCAGGTTCATGCGGCACGGCGGGTGGTATCATTATTCGTCGCATTTTTTCAAAAAAGGCCATGCCAGATATGAAGGCAAGGTCCACCACCATCTGATAGCCGACGGGGAGATAGCCGAACTGGACGCAGAGATAGAGCACTATCCTTTTGAGAACCTGGCCCAGCTGATCGCGAGGCAGAACAGATATACGAACATTGAGGCGCGGGAGATACTTGATCTGAGGGGAAAAATAGACGAGAAAGAGGTCCGTTACAATATCAGGGTAAAGCCGGTAAAACTCTTCTGGAAGTTTTACGTGAAAAAAAAAGGTTATAAGGAGGGAATGCACGGGTTCATCTTTTCCCTCCTTTTTGCCTGGGTCCATTTTCTAAAATGGGCGAAATACTGGGAGATGGTTCGTGAATCGTGATTCGTGGATCGTGATTCGTGGTTCGTTCTTCCCCCCTTTGAAAAAGGGGGCCAGGGGGATTTTTTTTCAGGGCGTGATACGAGATACGCGATACGAGATACTAGATACCCATAGCGAGCATACGCGCACAATACGACATGGAACATGAATGCGACATTATACTACTGAGTTACGAAAGTCCTGAACTTCTGAAGAAGTGTGTCAGCAGCGTTCTGGAACACACGCGCGTCCCTTCGCGTCTTATCATCGTTGACAACGCCAGTGAACATCCGGAAGTCAGGCGGTATCTTCATGGGGTCCATGGCGGCGGCAGTATCACGATCGAAAAGGTGTTCAGTGAAGAGAACGCGGGTTTCGCGGGTGGAATGAACAAGGGAATGCGGCTTTCCGATGCCCCTTTCGTGTGCCTGTTGAACAATGATTGTGCGGTCACCGGCGGCTGGCTGGAAGAGATGATAGCCATCGCGCGCAGCAGGGATGATATAGGCCTGGTAAATCCGCAGAGCAATACTTTCGGTTCCTGTCCCGACGGGAAAGCCTCAATAGGCGATCATGCGGTCCTTCTTTCCCATAAGAAGGGAAGTTATGTGGAGACAGGACATGGCATAGGATTCGCTTTGTTGATAAAAAAGGAAATCATAGATCACATAGGGTATCTTGATGAGGAGTACCGTGGCGTGTGCTATGAAGATACCGATTTTTCCGTCCGCGCGCGAAAAGCCGGTTTTATATCCGTGGTAGCGGAAGGTTCTTATGTTTTTCATGTGGAACAGGCATCAAGGAAGACCTTGAAGGGCGTGGAGGAGATATACAGGCGGAACAGGGAATTGTTCGAAAGCAGGTGGGGGAAGCTTTTAAGGGTCTTTTTGCTGGACAGCCCGGCAGCCGGTGAGGGGCATATGCCCGGGGTTTATGAGACACTGAGGGGTCTCGCGCGTGAGATGGTCATCATCGAGTTATGGATCACGGGGGAACGTCTTGCCGCCGAGATATCCGCGGGTTTCGACAGGAGAAGGATCGTAAGACACGCCGATATAGGGATAAACGTTTTTTCAGGAGGGTTCATAACAGCCGCCATTGTATGGCGGGTGCTTACGAAGAAAAAGAAGTATGACGCTGTAATAGCGGAAGAGGGTTTGCTTTCGCGGATACTGCGTTTTTTAAGACCTCTTCACGGGGCGGAAGTTCTTTCGCTCGAAGGAAGAATGCGTTTGCGGGCGCGCGACGGCAGACTTTTCGATCTTGGGGATCCGGGGGCTTTCGCGGAATACCTGAGGGGGAAACAGGGTTCGGGTAACAGGTGATAGATCATAGATTACAGATCACAGAAAAAAGGTATTTGTTCGTGAAGACGTTTTTTAAAAGAGAGAAAATGCTTAAACTGATCTTCACCGTGTGGGTCGTTTTGTGGGTCTTTTTTCTGGTGCGTGAGGATAAGGACGGGCAGTACGGGTCCCTGGCATACCTCTACACGCACGGTTATAATGATAAGGTGCGCTACATCATGGGCGGCCGGCTTTATGATTTTCTTGTATTTTGTGAGCGGTACATGCCCAAAGGAACCACGTTCGACCTCTCGGGATTTGAACCTTTTTCGATCGATGAAGTGCGAGCCCGGTATTTCCTCTGGCCTCTGAGGAGTGTCGGGAATAATCCGGATTTTGTGATCGTTTACGGGGAAACGACAGGATCGCCTGCCGGGTATAAAGAGTACAAGCGGTACGGAAAGACCGGCCGCTTGTTGATCAGGGAGGGGATTGACGGATGAGTCTCATGCTTTCTTTGATATCGCTCGAGGTGACGGGCTTTTTCTTTGTCTTGCTCCTGATAAGGAGGGGCCGTTACGGCTGTTCGGTCACGGAATTCCTGGCATTGTCGTTTTTTCTCGGAACGGGTTTTGTCGCGTATCAGAGTTTTTTGTGCTATCTCCTGGGCCGCGCCTTTACTTTTTCAAATCTCATGATCGTGCCGACCGTCCTTTTCATACTGGTTTTCGCCCGTTATGCCTCGAATCCCGGGAGGTTAGACGGGCTTTTTAGAGGGGAGAAGGAGTTCAGAAGATGGGACCTGATAGAACGATTGCTGCTGGCGGGTCTGGCGGTCCAGTTTTTATGGACGCTTTTTCTTGTGCTCCCGATACCGGTGAATTCACATGACGCTGTAGCGAATTACGCTCTTAAGGCCAAGATATTCCATCTTGCCGGCGGTATTCCCCGGGGGTTCTTCGGGTGGGAAGAGGCTACGGTGGCCCATCCCGATTACCCTTTGTTCCTGCCTCTTTTAATGACCTGGATATACGCGTTTACGGGTTTTAACGATCTTACGGTCAATCTGGTCATGCCTGTTGTTTACCTGGCGTTTATCGGATTGTTCTATTCCCTGATAAGAAAGTTCTTTAACAGGGCTTATTCGCTTCTGGTGACGTTCATTCTTGCCACCATACCACAGCTCGCGGATTACGCGACCGTGATACACGCCGATCTTATTCTCTCCGCGCTGGTCGGCTGCGCGCTGGCGTATTTTGTACTCTACATCCGGAGAAAAGAGCGGGAGTATCTGGTGTTTTCTTCGATCCTTCTGGGGATTTCCCTGTTGGTAAAGAACGAAGCGATCGTCTTCACGGGAGCTTTTTTCGCGGTTTTGACGATGTTCGTTCTCAGGTCGAACCCTTTGAGGAGAAAGAAGATCCTTGCCGATATCGTTGTTTCTTTCCTTATCATCGTGGTGATCGCGGCACCCTGGTTCGCCGTGAAGATCTCGAGCGGGACGGTCAACAGCGATATAGATCTTTCGAAGATGACGGCGGAGCGACTCGTGCAGAATGCCAGGCATATCCCCGTTATGCTGTATCTTTTTCAGCAGGAAGTGTTCGGCCCCAAGAAATGGAATATTTTCTGGATGATCTTCTTTGCGGGGATAATATGGAAAGCGAGGGCCCTGTTAAAGGGGGAACGTTTTTATATAACGGTGTTCCTTGTTATCGCCGCGGCGGGTTATTTTTGCGGTTACATGGCGATTACCGGCGGGAACCTCTATTTTTACGTCAACACGACCATTCCCCGTTTCATGCTGCATTT
>JAYEOV010000031.1:5719-13681 GCA_034723315.1 Candidatus Omnitrophota bacterium
AACGTTTTTATATAACGGTGTTCCTTGTTATCGCCGCGGCGGGTTATTTTTGCGGTTACATGGCGATTACCGGCGGGAACCTCTATTTTTACGTCAACACGACCATTCCCCGTTTCATGCTGCATTTCTGCGGCACGGCACTTTTGCTGCTCGCCTTTCTTATGTGGGATGACGTGCGGGCCATTTCGAGTTTTAAGGTGGGTAAAGGTGTTTTAAGCGAACGGGAGAGCGGATGAGCGATAAATATGTTTTTTTCGACAGGGATGGCGTGATCAACAGGGACGGTGAAGGATTGACGGAGCACGGTTACATCACGCGATGGGAGGACTTTCAGTTCCTTCCGGGGGTCCTGGATGCTTTGAAGAAACTCACGGAACGCGGGTACAGGACCGTTGTCGTTTCAAATCAGAAATGCGTGGGAAAAGGTATCATGTCCGAAAAGGACCTCACGGAACTTACCGAAAGATTCACGCAGGCAGTTGAAGAACACGGGGGGAAGATAGATAAGGTGTACTACTGTCCGCATCTGGACGAGGACGATTGTGACTGCCGGAAACCGGCACCGGGCCTCTTCCTGAAAGCGCGGGAAGAACTGGGGATCGAAAACTTTGACGAAAAGTTCTTTATCGGGGACAGCGAGCGTGACATGCAGGCGGGGAAGAAAGCCGGGCTTAAGACAATACTTGTGACCTCTGGAAAATCAACAAGAGAGGACGCGGAAAACTGGAAGTTCAAGCCGGATCATATATGCGGGAACGTTCTCGAAGCCGTTGACCTTATACTGAGGAAATAGGGGGACAGCGCCCCTATTTTTCGGAGAAAAAATAATGGAGGACCAAATAGGGGCGCTGTCCCCCTATTTCCCCGCATGAAAAAGATCATTATTCTCTATTCTACGGCAGGCATGGGACATAAGAAAGCCGCGATCGCGCTTTTCAAGGCCTTTCGGGAAAAAGGCGGGAACGCCGACGTGGAGATAATCGACATCCTTGAATATGGGAACAGGTCGTACAAGTTCATTTATTTTGATCTTTACGTATTTTTCATGTCCCGGGCCAGGTGGTTGTGGGGCGTGTTGTATGATCTTTCCAATACCCGTGTCGTGGACCTGCTGACGCGCCGGATGCGCGGCGTCATGGATTCCAGGAGCCTCCCGGGGCTGGTCGGCATGCTGACGGACAAAAAAGCCGACGCGATAGTCTCGACTCATTTCCTCCTGCCGAGCATCGCCGGGGTGCTCAAGCAGAACAGGGATTTTCGTTCCAGGACCTATGCGGTCGTTACCGACTATGGGCCGCACAGTTACTGGTTATCCGACCATATCGACAGGTTTTTTGTGGGTTCGGGATCAGCTAAACAGGAGCTGGCAAAGAGGGATGTCCCTGAAGAGAAGATCGATGTCACGGGTATACCGACGACTGACGAGTTCCGCGGGGATTTTGATACCGGCATGCTCCGCGGGATATACGGTCTTGACGCGGCCAAGAAGACCGTCTTTATGATGAGCGGAGGGTTCGGTGTGGGGCCCATGGAAGAGATGCTGGTCTCGTTGAACTCATGCCGCGCCGACATACAGGTCATAACGGTATGCGGGCACAATAAGAGGGCGTATAAACGGGTCGAGGCGCTGCGGGAGAAACTGGAATATCCTGTCGTACTTTTCGGTTTTACTGACAAGATAGCGGAACTCATGGCGGTATCCGACCTGATGATAACCAAAGCGGGCGGGATAAGCGTGACCGAGGCCATGAACTCGCGGCTTCCGATGATCCTGTTCGCGTCAGTGCCCGGGCAGGAAACATGGAACGAAGAATTCCTTGTAAAAAGCCGGGCTGCGGAGAAGGCGGAAAAAGTGAAAGATATACCCGTGATAGCGGACAGGATGCTTCTTACTGAGGGAGTGTATGACACTTACAAGTCCGCTATAGACAGGATCCGCAGACCGGACGCCGCGGAAAGGGTCGTGGACATAGTGCTCGAAGCCATTTAGCGCTTAGCCTTTGGTGGGGATAGGTTTTCCGCAGAAGTGCGGGGTTTAGAACCCATTTCATAACCCTGTTCTACTGCGGCTGGCTGCAAAGCCCATTGACCGCGTTTTCGGGGCAAAATGTCCTCAACGTAGCGCACTGGCTACGTTTCCGGGCATTTTGCCCCTCAGGCCTTGTCAATGACCTTTTCGCTCAGCCTCGCAACAAACAGGGTTATGAAATGGGTTCTAGTTAAAACGAGGCCCCGTATTTTCATTTTTTCACATATAACGGGAATAGAGACAGGAATGAAAATGGAGGAAGTTAAGGTTAAGAGGCAACACAGTATACCGGCTATTCTGTTCGGGGATTCAATAGTTCCGGGATATGTTCCCTTTTATCACCGGCTGTTCCTGTTGTGGTGTAAATTCTACAGGTCGGCGAAACGCAAAGTGATTTCACCTTTCAGGCCGGCAGCCGTATCGTTGGATAATGAGATTCCCGAACAGGAAAGAGTGGTGGTCCTTGGAGACAGGAGCGAGCCGTTCATCAACAAGACCTTCATGGAGATGGACGATGACCTGAAAAGGGAGGATGTAAAAGAAACAGTGGTCGAAATAAAAAGGCTTGAGAAGATACTCGGGGATAAAGGCCTCAAGTTTACCACCCCGGCGGGTACATTCAAAGAAAAAGACCGCAATCCCCGGAACGAGCGAACGAAATTATGGGAAAATGTCTGGGTCCTGGCGAATTCAAACGTGCACCCTAAGGACGTGATCCTGGACATAGGGGGAGCTTCTACTATATTTACATTTATGCTCGCGCATAAGGGACACGAAGTTCATGTGGTCGACAATGACTGGGGCAATCACGGTATAGTATACAATGCCCGTTACGTCAGCGGCCGGATGGGTTGGGACATGAAATTGTACAGGAAGGATATTTCAAAAAAACTGCCTTTTAAAGACGGATTTTTTGATAAGATTTTCAGCATATGTGTTCTGGAACACCTGCCTTCCTGTTTGCGCAGGACCATGATGCGGGAGATAAACCGTGTGCTCAAACCCGGGGGCATTGCGGGGTTTACCTTTGATTATGATATAAACAGGAATACTCCGGGATTGGATAAAGGGATAAGGTATGCTCTGGATGGGAGGCTGGCTGCTGATATACTCGAGCCTTCGAGTCTTGAGGTATACGGCAATAACAGGCTGGTCGATGATTGTCTTCCAGAGACGTTTTTGGGCACGCTTTTTCTGAGAAAATATACGGGTTAAAGGTAATGAAGATCGATCCAAAAAAAGAAATTGTTGAAAATATCAGGCAAATAATACAGGCGGAGGTAATGGCCGGGGCGAGTGAGATATATGTCAGTGAAAAATTAAAAGTTAAAAGTGAAAAGTTAAAAGGTGAAGATGAAAAGTTAAAGATTCAAGGTGAAAAATTGAAAGTTCAAACTGAAAGAACGACGATAAAGGATGAAGCATCAGAAATGGGCGGAAAAATCACACTAAGTGAGCTCCGAAAGAAAGTGTCCGTTTGCGGGCGGTGTCCGCTTGCCAGGACGCGGACCAACGTAGTCTTCGGTGAAGGGTCTCCCCGCGCGGACCTCATGTTTATAGGTGAAGCCCCCGGCGCCGACGAAGACAGACAGGGCTGGCCTTTTGTGGGGCGGGCGGGTCAGCTTTTGACAAAAATAATTGAATCAATAGGACTTAAAAGGGATGATGTTTTTATCGCGAACATATTGAAATGCCGCCCTCCGGGGAACAGGAACCCTCTCCCCGGCGAGATAGCAGTCTGTTCGCCTTATCTTTTTAAACAGATCGAACTTATCGAGCCGAAGGTTATCTGCGCCCTGGGAAAGTTTGCCGCCCAGGCGCTCTTAAATACGGAAACACCCATAGGCAGACTGCGCGGCAGGTTTTATGATTACCGGGGGATTAAGTTGATGCCTACGTATCATCCCGCGTATCTCCTGCGGAACCCCGAAGGCAAGAAAGACGTGTGGAAAGACATGCAGAAGATCTCAAAGGAACTGGGACTCAGTATTCCACGCAGGCACGTGAAGTAGGCATGCCGTATATCGTATTGCGTATCGCGTATTGAGTATTGTGCACGTATGCTCGCTATGGGTATCTCGTATCACGTATCGCGTTTTTCGATCCACGAATCACGATTCACGAATCACGATCGGGTATCCGGGATTTTCAAGGAGTCTGAATTATGGATAAGAGGGAGTTTGCCAGGGAATTTTCCGCTTCCGTCATCAAGCTGTTCGATCAGGAAGGAAATCTCATCTACAGGGGAAAGATCAGTGATATTTCCGCAGGCGGGGTTCTTGTTATTTCTCACGGTGTGGATGAATGGGAGGATTTCGATCAGGGAGAAGAAATGAATTTTACGCTGGATATCCCTACGGGTAAGGTATCAGGCGTCGCGGAGGTCGTATGGACAAGGCCTGAGGATGAAAGAATGGGGCTGAAATTCACCAGGATACTGAACCGACAGGGCGCGTCCGATCTGCTTACTTTTCTTTTAGGTTAGTGCGTGAAGGTCGGGACGATTTTACAAAAAATTGTCCCCTTATTTGAACGGACAGCCGATATGAAAGAAAGATACGTTGAAGTTATCACAAGCTTGCCTATAAACAGGACATTTCAGTACAGGGTCCCCGATGGTGTTCAGTACGGGCCCGAGATCGGCAAAAGAGTACATATCCCCTTTCGCAACAGTAAGCGTATAGGCTATATAGTGAAGATAGAAGACAGGCCCGTTGTAGAGGAACCGAAACCGCTTATCGATATCATCGACGAAGCTCCCGTTTTTACCGAAGAGATGATAGCCCTCGCGGGATGGATCAAGGACAATTATTTCTGTTCCTGGGGCGAGGCGCTTGAAGCGATGATACCGGGCCCTTTAAAACATGGCAAGGTATCCATGACGTCCAGGATAAAGGAAGAACCGGTCCGGGTAGAGCCGGCGCTGGCGCATATTCCGAACAGGGAACAAAAACGGGTCCTGGATGAGATCAATAAATGCGTTGATGAAAGAAGACACGAGGTTTTTCTGCTGCACGGGATAACGGGCAGCGGCAAGACAGAGATATATCTGCAGACGATGGAGAATGTTATCTCGAAAGGCGGGTCCGGGGTCATGCTGGTCCCCGAGATCTCTCTTACACCCCAGACAGTAGAGCGGTTCATGTCAAGGTTCGGGGACAAGGTCGCGGTATTCCATTCCCGGATGCTGCAGAGCGCGAAATTCGCCGAGTGGAAAAGGATAAAGGACGGCAACGCGAGGGTCGTCGTAGGTCCGAGATCCGCGGTTTTCAGTCCTTTCAAAGATCCGGGCATCTTTATCGTCGACGAAGAACACGAGCCGAGTTACAAGCAGGAGGACGCACCCAGGTACCATGCCCGTGAAGTGGCTATCGAAAGGGCGCGTTGCGCCGGCGTGCCGGTCATTCTCGGCAGCGCGACACCTTCGCTGGAATCGTATTCCAGGGCCTTAAAGGGCGAGTATAGACTTGTTGAACTGAAGCAGAGGATAAAGGAAAAAGAACTTCCGAGAGTTAAACTGGTCGACATGCGGCTTGAGTTTGACACCAGAGTGGGCAGGACAGTGGTGTCGCGTATCCTGGAAGAGGCCCTGCGCAAGGATATCTCCAAGAAGCAGCAGGCGCTCATCTTTCTGAACCGGAGGGGATTTTCCACTTTTGTGATATGCCGCAAATGCGGGTATCTGTTAAAATGTCCCAAGTGCGATTCACCGATGGTCTTTCACCAGGCGAAGAACGAGCTTATATGCCACTACTGCAACCGGAGGATACCTCCGCCCGGTATATGCCCGGGGTGTAATGAAGACTATCTGATGTATAAGGGGACCGGCACGCAGAAAGTGGAGACGGAACTTAAAAAGATAATGCCTCAGGCCGGCATCGCGCGTATGGACTCTGACGCGATGTCCAAAAGAGGGGCCCACGAAAGAGTGCTGCGTGAGTTCAGAGAGCACAAGATAGACATCATAGTGGGGACCCAGATGATAGCCAAGGGACTGGATTTCCCCAAAGTCACCCTGGTCGGTGTCATTTCAGCGGATGCCAATCTCAACCTGCCGGATTTCCGGGCGGGTGAGAGGACGTTCAACCTTATAACCCAGGTAGCGGGGAGGGCGGGCCGTGGAGATCTCGGCGGTGAGGTTATTGTGCAGACCTACACGCCTGAGAATTACGCGATAAGGCTGGCAGCTAAACATGATTATGTCGGGTTCTTTAAGGAAGAGATAGAATCTCGCCGTCAGCTTCTTTTTCCTCCTTTTGTCAACCTTGTAAAAATAACACTGAGGGCCAGGAAGGAAGAGAACGTCATGGAGAGTGCCGGAAGACTGGCGAAAATCCTGGTTAAGAAAATACCTGACATAGAAAAACTCGGGCCGGCACCCTCGCCGATCGCGAAGCTCAGGGGTTACTATCGCTGGAATATACTTATTAAGGCCAGGGACCGCATGAAGATAGTGAAGCAGCTGGGGTCGGCTCTCAAAGGGTTCCGCAAGGGGACAGGGGTGCTCATGGCGGTGGATGTGGACCCTATGAGCATGTAGGAGATATTTGAACAGTGGAGGGTATTCCGTGCTCAAACAGTTGACCTCGCTTGGCTCGGTCAAAACTGCGCGCGGAACACTCTCCACTGTTCAAGATTAAAGAGCTTCATACCCGTAAGGATTTTTAGCGAATATCATGAAGATCATTTTTTTCGGTACAGGAAAATTCGGATTGCCCACGCTCGATAAACTGGTCAAGGGTGGCCAGGAGGTCGTTGCGATAGTTACCGGCCCGGATAAGAAAGTCGGCCGGGGATGGCATGTCCGGACAACGCCGATCAAAGCGTATGTGGACCGGGTCGATCCTCTTAATGTGGTATTCCAGCCTGAAAAAGTTTCGGACCCGTCATTCATCCTTTCCCTTAAAGGTATTGAAGCTGACGTTTTTGTGGTGGTCGATTACGGAAAGCTGTTAAGCAGAGAGATCCTTGACATGCCCGGGAAGTACTGCGTGAACCTCCATCCTTCTCTTTTGCCGAAATACCGGGGGGCTTCTCCCGTGAACCGGGCAATACTTAACGGGGATAAGGAAACAGGCAATACCGTGATCAGGATGTCCGAACGTATGGATGCCGGAAGCATAATGGCGCAGGAGATCACGAATATAGAAGAGAACGAGAACGCGATAATGCTGCATGAAAGGCTTTCGCGGAGCGGGGCGGAGCTGGTCGTAAAGGTCCTGGAACAGATCGATCTTGGCAGGGAACAGTTTCGCGAACAGGACGAGGACCGGGCGACATACGCGCCCAGGTTAAGGAAGTCAGAAGGAAAGATAGATTGGGTAAGGTCCGCGGAAGAGATCGTAAGAAAGGTCAGGGGGATGCAGCCGTGGCCGGAGGCATTTACCTGTCTTGACGGAAAGATCCTCAAGATACTTGAAGCGGAGATAGCGGATATACGGCCGGAAGATGCGGTTCCCGGAGCGGTCTGTGATGAGGAAGAGTTTGTTGTAAGCGCGGGTGAGGGTACCGTACGGATCAATGTATTGCAGTTCGAAGGAAAAAAATCCATGTATTCGGAGAATTTCCTGCGGGGTCGCCCCGTCAAGAAGGGAACGGTGCTTGGTTGATCGGGGACGCCCCATTCGGTGCCACCCTGCAAGGTTAAACCGGTTGGGAATCTCGTTTTTTTACTTCTAATACACATTAGAAGTTCCCCGGCTGTGAAACCGGGGGTGTATCGGGTTCCCAGGTAACCGGGGTTTAAATCGGTGGAAGTTTATTGAACTTTTCAATATGCAGGGTGGCACCGAATGGGGCGTCCCCGCCCGTTGACTCATTGATAAATGTAACCCAAGGGGGTATTCGTTGACTCATTAATGATGTCACCGTAGCAGTAGTAGTAATTTCTCTTTTTTTGGTTCTTTTTTTCTCTTTGTTGATAGCTGTTAATA
>JAYEOV010000032.1:0-39472 GCA_034723315.1 Candidatus Omnitrophota bacterium
CTGAATAAGGGGGGCTTTTATGAGTTTTTCAAAGAATGCGGATTTTACAGTTGAAATGGTGAAAATTATGCCCGTTCTGCTCCGTGAGGTCACCAGAAAACACGAAAATCAGCTTACAAAATTGAACCTTACTGTGTCACATATTGTCATACTTGATCTCCTTATAGAGAAAACCCCATGTACAATGGGAGAGATTGCAATGAGCCTGGGCCTCACGATGAGTGCTGTTACCGGGATAATAGATAAGATGATCGGGATCAGGCTGGTCAAAAGAGAGCGTTCCACGGAGGACAGGAGGGTGGTAAGGGTGTTTCTCCTCCAGAAAGGGCAGAATACGGTCGAACACGTGCGCCGGCTGCGGGAAGATGTGATAAGCGAAATGTATTCAGTCCTTACGGATAAAGAGAGATCCGAGTACCTGGCATTGTTGAGGAAGGTCTATAAAAATTTACTGGAAAGAAAATGAAGAACATTCCCGCGATCATATTAATTATGTTGAGTTCGGTATTCTTTATCTTTTGTTCAGGCCTCTCGGCGGCGGAGCGGGACGGAGAAGATATGCCGGGTTTTGAGGATATAAAGGCCCTTTCACTGGACGAATGTGTGCGATATTCTATTTATAACAGTTTCGAGGTGAAGCTGGCCAGGCTGGACCTTTTGATCGCGGAGACGGACAAGATGTACGCCGAATCCGTTTTTGATGCTTTTTTATTCGGAAGCGCGACTTACGCGGAAGACAAAAGGCAGCCCATATCCATTTTTGGAGGTGACGACAAACAGGAGAATTTCTATTCGGCGGGGATAACAAAAGAGCTTCTTACCGGGACGGAGCTGACCGCGGAGTGGAGCGATACCAGGGACTGGGTCAATACTCCTTTTGTTACCAGGAACCCCTCGCATTCGGCGGAACTGACGCTTGAAGCGAGACAGCCCGTCGGGAAGAATTTTTTCGGTTATATCGACAGAACCAACCTTTCGGTAACGAAGCTCGCCATAAAGAACGCTGACCTTGAAATGAAAGACAGGATAGAGGACTATATCGCGAAGACGGAAAAGGCTTACTGGAAGCTTGTCTTTGTAAAAAGGACCGTTGACCTTCGTAAAAATATCGCGGATCAGGCCAGAAAACTGTGTGAGACCAACAAAAAAAACTATAATATTGGGCTTATAGAAAAAGGGCCTTATTACGCTGCGGAGGCCAATGTCATAATCCGTGAGACGGATCTTGGTATAGCTGAGAATAACTTCAGGAGGGCTGAGGAAAACCTCAAACTTATTATGAACATGCCGGATCCGTACCGCATTCTGCCCACCGATAGTTTTCACAGGGAGGATATAGAGTATAACCTTGTGGAGTGCCTTAACGAGGCCTTTGAGAAGAGACGGGACTACAAGATCCGGAAAAGGGACGTTAAGATAAAGAATCTTACCTTGAAGATGAGAGATAACGCGAAGTGGCCCGAGATCGACCTCGTCGCGACCATGGCGATGAACGGGGTGGAGGGGACGTTCAAAAAGGCTTTCGGGAAAACCACCGTGGCGGATAATACCTATTATTACGCCGGGGTGGAGGTGACTATTCCGGTTGAGAACAGGGAAGCGCGAAGCGAATATAAAAAGGCCGCTTATGAAAAGGAGAAAGCTATCCTCGCCATGAAGGAGACGGAAAGGACGATCATCACGGAAGTGGGGAATTCCTTCAGGGATCTGATGACTTATAACACGAGCGTGTCCAACATGTCCGAAGCTGTAAGACTTCAGTCAGAAAAACTTGAGGAAGAAGTAAAAAGGTTCAAATACGGCAGGTCGTGGACAAAAGTGCTTATCGATTACCAGCAGGACCTTTTGAACGCTGAAATGAAAGAAGCGATAGAGTTTCTGGCAAGAGAGAACGCCTGCGTAGAGCTTGAAAAGGATATGAACGTCCTTTTTGATAAGTACGAGGAGACATTATGAGCCTGCCGAGGTTCAGCATCAATAATTCGCTTTTCGTTAATCTTATTTCCGTTATCATAGTGATAATCGGGTTGATCGTGGCGTTCGGTCTCAGCCGTGAGGTGTTTCCCAACGTCAGTTTTGATATAGTGAGCGTTACAACCACATATCCCGGAGCCACTCCCGAGGATATGGAGAAGCTCATAACCGTCCCTATTGAAAAGGAGATAAAGGAAGTCGACGGCATAAAGGAGATGAATTCCACGTCGGCGGTGAGCACTTCCCTTATTTATGTGAAGATAGATCCAGATGAGCCCGATAAGCAGAAGGTCGTCAGAGACATTCAGAGCGCCGTTGACAGGGTGAAGGACCTGCCCAGGGACATCAATGAGGACCCTGTCGTCACGGAAGTCTCCAGCAAGCAGTATCCGATCATAGAGGTATCTTTGTCCGGGAGCATGACAGAGCAGAAACTTCAGGATTATGCCGACGCGCTGGAAGACGAGCTCGAGGACATCAAAGGGGTGGGCAAGATAAGGAAGAGCGGTTACAGGGACAGAGAGGTGCAGGTCCTCGTGGATCACGAAAAGATCGAAGAGTATTATGTTTCGATCGACGAGATAGAGCAGGCCCTGGCTTCGCGCAATGTGAGCGTGCCCGCGGGCAAGATAGATACGGCCACGACTGAATACAGCGTGAGGACGACCGGCGAATTCGAGACGGCCGGGGAGGTCGGGGATGTCATAATCAGGGCCAATGATTCGGGGAACTGGCTGAAGATAAAGGATGTGGCGCGCGTCGAGGATACTTTTAAAGACGAGCAGATAGTCAACAAGACCCTGGGAACGCGATCGATCAATCTTGTCGTGATGAAAAAGGAATCTGGCGACGCCATAACCATCGTGGCCGAGGCGAGAAGGACCTGCGCCGCATTTCTCAAAAAAGCGCCGGAAGACCTTAAAATATCTTATGTGAACGATTACGCGTTCTACGCCAACAGGCGCCTGGGCGTCCTGAGGAACAACGCCTGGTTCGGTTTGGTCCTGGTAATAGGGGCGCTGCTGCTTTTTCTGCAGAGGCGTGTCGCGCTTATAACTGTCCTGGGAATACCAATAGCTTTTCTTACAACCTTCATTGTCATGGATATCATGGGATTAACGATAAATATGATAAGTATGTTCGGTCTTGTCATAGTTCTCGGGATGCTTGTCGATGACGGTATAATAGTCGCCGAGAACGCTTATCGTTACATGGAAAACGGAGTCCCGCCCAGAGAAGCGGCGGTCAAAGGCACGGAAGAAGTGATGGGGGCTATCTGCGCGGCAGTTTTTACCACGATCGCCGCGTTTTCACCCCTTCTTTTCATGACGGGGATCATAGGCAAGTTCATTCGCAATATACCGATAGTTGTAATTATCGCTCTCCTCGCGTCGCTCGCGGAGGCGCTTATCATACTCCCCAGTCATATGGCGGATTTTGTCAGGATAAAACTGGATGCCGCGGGCAATCCTGTAGGCCTTTCCAGGGACATGCCCTGGTTCAAGTCCCTGATCGCTTTTTATACGAGGATAGTAAAAGGGGTCATAAGGAGAAAATACCGGGTGCTCGCGGGGTTTACGGCCGTGTTGATCACATGCGGCATTCTCTCCGTGACCGTCCTGAAATTCATCCTTTTTCCTTCGGTGGGCATAAATTACTTCTTTATACGGGGGGAAGCTCCGACAGGAACGCCCTTGCACAAGGCCAGCGAGCTTATCGCGCCTGTAGAGGAAATTGTCGAGCAATTGCCGGAAGACGAACTTGATACTTACGTGACAACGGTGGGCAAGATAGAGGAGGACCGCCAGGATCCTTTCGCGGGGCAGGCGAGCAATCTCGTCCAGATAACCGTTTACCTTACCCAGTCGCAGGACCGCAAGCGGCAGGTGGAAGAGATCATAGCGGATCTGCGGGAGAAGACAAAGGATATCAAAGGTTTTGACGAATTGAGATTCGACATGCCGGAGGCAGGTCCTCCCGTGGGAAAGCCCGTGGAGGTAAAGATAAGAGGCGAGGATTTTAACACGCTTGATACTATAGCCGGTGAGTATATGGATTACCTGAAGACCCTGGACGGGACTTGGGATATCACATGGGACCATAAACCGGGCAAGGAAGAGCTCAGGGTAAAAGTCGACAACAACAAGGCCACGATCGCGGGGCTGTCCATATCCCGGATCGCAAAGACCATAAGGGGTGTATTTCAGGGGAATATCGCGACAAAGATAAAACCCGTGAAAGCCGAGGAAGAGACGGACGTTACGGTCAGGTTCGAAGCCGGGAAGGAAGGCAGTGACATCGATATCTTCGACGAGATACTCGTAGCCAACAAGTTCGGGAACCTGATACCGTTGAAAAAGGTAGCCACAATAGAAAAAGTACCGGGGACGACCGTGATCCACCATCTGGACGGTAAAAGGGTAGTCAAGGCCTCGTGTAACCTGGATACGGACAAGACTACTTCCCTTAAAGTGAACAGTATGCTCGAGAAGAAGTTCAGGGACATACCTGACAGATACATCGGTTATTCCGTGAAATTCGGCGGGGAACAGGAAGAGACGATAGATTCGTTGAAGAGCCTCTTAAGGGCTTTCTTTTTCGCGTTCCTGGTGGTCTATCTGATACTTGCCTCCTTTTTCAAGTCCCTGGTCCAGCCCTTTATCGTCATGCTCGCGATACCCTTCGGATTGATAGGCGTTATCATAGCCTTCCTGCTCCATGGTATGCCGCTTTCTTTCCTGGCTATCATGGGGATAGTGGGCCTTAACGGCATAGTTGTCAACGATTCCATAGTCCTTGTGGCTTTTATCAATAAACTCCGCAGGTCCGGGATGGACAGGGCGGAGTCAATAGTCAAAGCGGGACAGATAAGGCTGCGCCCCGTCATACTGACGACTATCACCACGGCGGGAGGACTTAGCACGGTCGCTTACGGTATCGGCGGGAAGGACCCGTTTCTTGTCCCGATGGCCATGTCACTCTGCTGGGGGCTTGTGTTCGCGACGTTCCTTACCCTTATCGTTATTCCCTGTATATATTCGATCATCGACGATCTTGCGATTAAAATAACCCACCATACCAGCATGATCCGCACAAAAAGGCTTGAGAACGGCGAATCAGATCCATCTGGTAAGCGGGCTAACAGTCGGTAGATCCTATTACCGTGTGCGCCCCGTGGATCGTGGTTCGTGAATCGTAGTTCGCAAAAGCCCGATCTCCTGATTCATTGTTCTCCCGACACCCATTGTTTGGTACCCTGAATACAGCTCCTTGTTATAAAACAACGGTTAACAGCGGTTAACAGGGTTAACAGTACCGTTTATCAAATTGAACCCACAGTCGTACCTAAGGCTGATCTTACACCTGTCCCCAAAGTTAATCTCACAACTGTACCCCCCTCAGGGCACATAATCGTCTAATATCTCATTCGACTTGCTTATGATTCGCCCTTTTATGTATGACAAAATTCTTTCAAAAAACTTGAGCACGGTACAAGTTTGGGTTTAGAATAGGGTACAGGTGTGGAATTGTAAATAGTGACGGTGTAGGATTAGTTTCATAGACGGTATTATAAGTTTAACCCTCGTGGCGCCTACAACAAGCGTGTTGTCTCCAGAACTTCACCGATAACCGATAACCGATCACTGATCACCCATCACGTATTCCTGATTACTGATTACCAGTTTTTGGTGTATAATGTCTTTATTATTCAAAAGGCGAATTTACATTTCAGCAATTTAAAAAAGGTCGCGTTAAAGGGTGATCGGTTGCGTAGTTGGAAACGTTAATGGTCGATGATTATTCGTTTTTCAGGAACGCGGCCGTAAACATGGGGAAGATTATCAGATACGCGTTTAAAATATTCATAATATCCTGTTTTCTCGTTCTCACCGCGTGTTTCTCCTTCTCCGGAGAATTCACTCCGGATTATCATGAGCTTGTCCTGGATAACGGGGCAAGGATAGTCTGCAGGTATATGCCGGGATCGCCGCTGGTGGCAATTCAGATACGTGTCCTTTCCGGGCTTTCAAACGAAGGGAAATATGCCGGTTCCGGCATCTCGCATTTCCTTGAGCACCTTCTTTTCAAGGGCGCGGGAGGGAAGACATCCAGCCGGATACGAAGTGAAATAAAGATGATGGGCGGCCTTGTTAACGCCTCGACCGGACTGGATTCAGTTGAATACCATATGATAGTTCCCAACGAAAAGTTCGAACAGGCATTGGACCTGCTTACCGATATGGTCATGGACCCCGTGTTTTCAGGGGAAGAAATGGAAACGGAGAGAGAGGTCATTCTCAAGGAGATAAAGCTTCGTAATGACGATCCCGTTACCAGGAGAATGAGACTTCTTTTTTCCCTGGCCTACAGGGAGAATGTTTACAGGCATCCGGTGATAGGATCCGAGGAACTCTTCAAAGATATCGCGCGCGAAGACATCATTGAGTATCACGGAGCCGTTTATACGCCCGACAGGATAGTGATGGGTATAGCCGGGGGGATCCCCCCCGATACCGCCTTGGAGGCCGCGGAGAAGAAGCTGGAGGGTTACCGGAGGGGCGGGGCCTGGCAGCCGGAGGTGATTCCGGAACCAGAGCAGGTGGATGTGAGAAAGATCGAATTTCCCGCGGATGTTGTAGTGGGATATATGGCCATAGGTTTTCATACAAGCAGCGTGTATTCGCCCGATCTTTATCCGGGAGACGTCCTGAGTATACTGCTCGGGGAGGGGAATGATTCACGGCTGTATAGAAGTCTTGTGAAGGAAAAGCAGCTTTTATACACTGTTTCAAGTCTGAATTATACGCCAAAATATCCCGGTCTTTTTGTTATCACCGGTATCGGTCCTCCGGAAAAGCTTGAGGAGGCCCGGCGGGAGGTGTTCGAGATCATCGATGGAATAAAAAACGGCAGGATAGAGGACTCTGAGATAAAAAGAGCGAGGAATTCGGTCATTTCGGATTATCTTCATTCTCATGAGCGCGTTAAGAGCGTCGCTTCTTCGATGACCAACTCCGAGATCCTGACGGGAGACCCCACTTTTTTCGAAAAATATGTCGAAGAGGTGAAGAAAGTAAAAAAAAGAGACATCAGGCAGGTAGCGTCGGAATACCTGAAACCGGGCAATTCAACCACGGTGTTTCTTGTTCCCCGGTATTATAGTGAAGAGGAAGGCCGGGCCTTATACGAAGAGAAGGAAGGCATTGACCCTTCATGGAAGAGGGCAGGAACCTATTCGCGAGAGGACGTTACGAAGGATGAAGAAAGCGTGGTTAAGGTCCGTGACAGGAAGGGTAAGATGATCTTCCGGGGGTATGAACCCGAACGCTCTGAAAAGGAAAGTCCCGGAAAGAGGGCAGAAAAGACCCCGGCTATTGGCGGAGAGATGATGAGGGGACAAGTTAAGGCCGTTTCCGGGGTCCGGGACAAGTTCGTCGAACTCAAGAACGGAATGAAGATAATAGTAAGGAGGAAGGACCGGTTGCCGCTGGTTTCTGTCACGCTTGCCGTTTCCGGCGGTCTCAGGGCCGAAGACACGGAAAATAACGGTATATCCAATTTGACCGCTTCGCTGCTCCTGAAGGGCACAAAAAAAAGGAAAGAGTCGGAGATAATACCCGCGATCGAGGCAGAGGGAGGGATCATAGGCGCCTTCAGCGGGTTTAACAGCCTGGGGGTCAGCATGGATATTATGGCCGGCGACCTGGGTGAAGGGCTGGATATATTCGAGGACGTTGTCAAAAATTCCGTTTTTCCACGAGAAGAGATAACGAAACAGAAAAAAAAGATCATAGCCGCAATAAAAGAGCAGAAAAAGGATATATTCGGTAACGGTATGATCCATCTGCGCAAACTGCTTTACGGTGACCATCCATACGCGATGAGGATCAAGGGAGAGGTCCGGACCGTTGAGCCGATCACCCGGGAAAATATAGCGGTTTTTTACAGGGAACGGTTCGTTCCCGCGAACGCTGTTATAACCGTCGTGGGCGATGTGGATGTTGAAGCGACAGCCAATGACCTGAAAAGAAGGTTCCTCGGATGGAAGGGCAAGGTGAGGCCTCTGGAAACGGGACCGGTCCGGCCTCTTCGGGAGATCCGTCGCGAGGATCTGGTCATGGAGAAGGAGCAGGCTCTTTTTCTGGCAGGTTTTCAGGGCACGGCAATAGATGAAAAAAAGAAATACGCGCTGTCTGTTATCAGTTCTTTATTGTCGGGTTCTGACGGTCTTTTGTATTCGACCGCGCGGGAAAAAGAAGGGATCACTTACACCTCGGGCGCCGTGAGCGTCCCCGAAGTGGATCGTGGTTATTTTTTGCTGTACGTGGCGACAACGGAGGAAAACATCGAAAAGGCCGGGAAGACCGTATTTGACGTGCTTGATAAGATCAAAAACGGCGATTTTTCAGAGGAGGAGATACTGTCATCAAAGAACAGGCTCATTACCCAGCATGCTTATTCTCTGGAGAGCAAATCGTCGATGTCGATGAAGATGGCGCTTGACGAGCTCTATGGGCTTGGTTTTCTAAACTACGAAACGTACCAGTCCGGGATCAGTGCCGTGACCAGAGAAGAAATAATCAGTTCAGCCCGGGAGATCCTGGACGGGGAAAGAGCGGCTGTTATCGCGATCCATTCAGAAAAATAATAAAAGCTTTCGTTTATGCCTTGCAATTTACCCCTTTTTTTAAAAGAAATCTTTACCGCAAAAAATCTTTCGCTTATAATACTATTTAATAACCCTTCGCAATTTTAAGGGCGTAAGAAAATGAATGTTTACTATTTGTTTCGAACTAAAGGAGAACAGTTGTGGTAAGGGATCCTGCCGTCTGCGGCCAGTTCTACCCCGGAGAGAGAGAGAGTCTGCTTCGGGATCTGGACAAGATGATCCCCGAACGCTCCGATAAGATCGACGCTATCGGCGCTGTATCCCCGCACGCGGGTTACATGTATTCCGGAGCGGTCGCGGGTGAGGTCTATGCCAGGTTAAAACCAAGGAGAACGTATATAGTCCTGAGCCCGAATCACAGCGGTTACGGCGTTAGGTTTGCCTCGTGCGCGGAAGCATGGAGGACCCCCCTGGGAGATATAGACGTGGACGGGGACATCTTGTCCGCGATGAAGAGCCATACAAACCTGATCGAAGAGGATAAGACAGCGCATGTCTTTGAGCACTCGATAGAGGTCCAGCTCCCTTTTATACAGAAAACGGCCCCTTCGGCGAAGATAGTTCCCCTGACCGTCAAGTTTGGGAATCTTTCGGAATTACAGGAGGTATCGGAAGCTATAGTTTCCGCCGTGGCGGAAAGGAAAAGAGACACCGTAATAATCTCAAGCAGCGATATGACGCATTACGAATCCCGCCGGTCCGCGAGCAGGAAGGACAAGATGGCCATACAGAAAGTGCTTGAGCTGGATCCCGAGGGCCTGTTTGAAGTAGTTGAAAGGAACAATATATCGATGTGCGGGTATATCCCTACCGTGATGATGCTCATGTGCGCGAGGGGCCTGAACGCTGAAAAGGCCGAGCTGATAAAATATGCCGACTCCGGGGACGTTACGGGAGATACTCAGCAGGTAGTGGGGTATGCCGGGATAATAGTTTATTAGAACCCATTTCATAACCCTGTTCTACTGCGGCTGGCTGCAAAAACCATTGACTGCGTTTTCGGGGCAAAATGTCCTCAACGTAGCGCATCGGCTACGTTTCCGGGCATTTTGCCCCTCAGGCCTTGTCAATGGCCTTTTCGCTCAGCCTCGTAACGAACGGGGTTATGAAATGGGTTCTAGTGATGGGTGATGAGTTATCGGTGATTGGTTATCAGTGATCTGTAACCGGTGAAAGGCATGAAAATGAGGCTATTTAAAAAGAAGAAAAGGGTTCTAGTCCTCGGCGGAGGAAGCGCGAGGGGGTTGTGCAATATTGGTGTTCTCAGAGTGATGGAAAGATACTTTGGCCGGGACAACCTGCCTTTCGATATGATCATCGGGACAAGTATCGGGAGCCTGATAGGTGCGGCTTACAGCATGGGAATGACCGTGGATGAACTTGAGGAGATGGCATTGGGTTTTGCCTGGCCGAAGCTGGTGGACCTGGGCCTGTATTCGACAGGGCTCATCAAAGGGGATAAGCTTGAAACCATCATCAATGATTGTGTGGACGAGGGAAAGTTTTCCGATATGAGGATACCATTCGCTTTGACAACGACCGATATAGAGACAGGTGAAGAGCTCATTCATGATTCGGGGGATCTAGTCAAACTTATTCGCGCGAGCTGTTCCTGGCCGGGGATATTTTCTGCGGTCCAGATAGACGGGAGGCTCCTGGTAGACGGCGGTGTGCGCAACAGCGTCCCCACCAAGATGGCTTATCAAAACGGGGCCACGTTCGTCGTTGCGGTTAACCCCGGGTTTGCCGTCAAGAACCAGAAGATAAACAACCTCATACAGGTCGTTATCCAGACGGTGCAGATAATGGGCGAGGAACTCAACTCATATCAGTCCGAGGTCGCGGACATAGCGATCAAGCCGGACCTCAAAGATATCGATCAGTTCGAATTTGAAAAGGCGGGAACTATCATCAGAGAGGGCGAGCTGGCCGCGGAGGCCAGTATTAAAAAGTTAAAGAGGAAATGGAACAGACTCCGGTAGTCTCCGCTGATCTGACACAAGAGATTGAATGTAAGGAGGACCCATGGATGAAAAGGCCTCGAACGGCGAGATGAAGTCGGATTTTTTAGGTTTTATTTCGGGAATGCTGGCCGAGGGGCTTATGGCCCTCGGGGTGATCGCGCATCCCGGGAAAAAGGAGACCAGCAGGGATCTCCGGCATGCCGGCATTGTAATTGATACCCTGGCAATGCTTAAGGAAAAGACCTCGGACAATCTTTCAAAGGAAGAATCTGACGGCCTGGAAGAGGTACTCCATCAGTTAAGGGTATTATATGTTACCGAGAGCGGGAAACAGTCGAAAGAAGAGGGAGGTAAGGACCAGGAACCCGGGGAAAAGAAGGAAGAAGCGGTGGGTAAGCACGAGAGCAAGTAGTAAGCGGTGATTTGTGAGCTGTGATCGGGGGTTGACGGTCGTTACAGTATCGATGGGATAACGGGAAGATATATGAAAAAAAGATTTTCCGCGATTCTGCGAATAGTTATAAGTTTAGGCCTGCTTGGTTTTCTTTTCTGGTTCATGAGGAGCGATTTTCAGGATATCTGGAAGATTATTTTGACCTGTAATACGCGCTTTATAGCCATAGCCCTATTTTTCGTTGTCTGGATGCTGTTGGCCCTGTCCTGGCGTTTAAAAGTCGTTTTTGACGGTGAGGACCTGAAAATCTCGTTAAATGAGGCATTTCAACTTACGTGTGTAGGGTATTTTTTCAACAATTTCATGCCGACAGCTGTGGGGGGGGATATCGTCAAAGCCCATTATGCCGCTAATTTTAACAAACAGCGTCTGAAATCCTACGCCAGCGTTCTTATGGACCGTATAATCGGCATGTGTACTGTTTTGATCATCGCCGCGGTAGCCCTTACGGTGGATAAGGGTAGATTTCAAGCCGATATGCTCAGGCCCCTGGTGGTGGTTTTACTGGTCCTGGGCGTGGCTGCCGTGTTGATCGCGACTAACAGGTCCATGGCGATCTTTATGGAGCGTTTTCTGATGCGAATAAAGATGTTCGGTCTGGGAGAACGCCTTCGTGCTGTTTACTCGATCGTCCATGATTACAGGAACAGGAAGGACGTTGTCACGAAATCTGTAGTTTTTTCTACAATAGCTCAAAGCGTATACTACATAATCGTGTTTTTTCTTTTTCTTTCTCTCGGAAAGAACGTCAATCTGGGGAACGTTTTTTTGGTAATGCCCGTAGTTATCTTTATCAGCATGATACCGTCGATCGGGGGCCTGGGTGTCAGAGAGGGCGCGATGGTGGCTTTTTTCGCTCCCCTGGCAGGAAAGGAGATTGCCTTCGCCGCGAGTCTGCTTCTACTGGCCGTGCTATTTCTGATAAGCATCGTTGGCGGGATCGTTTATATATGGTGGGGTCTCTCCGGGACGTATAGTGAAAAGGGGGAGGGAGAAGGATAATTTTATCTGATGTGGAGAACCCATTTCATAACCCTGTTCTACTGCGGCTGGCTGCAAAACCCATTGACCGCGTTTTCGGGGCAAAATGTCTTCAATGTAGCGCACCGGCTACATTTCCGGGCATTTTGCCCCTCAGGCCTTGTCAATGGCTTTTTCGCTCAGCCTCGTAACGAACGGGGTTATGAGATGGGTTCTAATGCGTTAAGTGTGATGAGTGAACTGTAATAATCGATGCAGTAAAAGGAGCGATGAACATGATCGATAAGGAACTCTTGGACATACTTGCGTGTCCTTTTTGCAAGGCGGATGTTGAACTGAAGGGGGACAAGATAGTATGCACGTCTTGTGGCAGGAAATATCCTATAAGAGACGGCATCCCGGTCATGCTTATTGACGAGGCGGAACTTCCAGGGAGTGGGCAGAAGTAGGGTCTCCGGATATTGCGTACCCAGCATTGCGTATAAAAATATATTCCGGGGACATGCCTGCACCGCCTAATCGGAGTTAACAGCAGGCGTGTCCCCGGAACTTCAGCAACACGAGGCACCTATGGCTTGTTCAATTAAAGGAGGGAAAAATGTTTAAAATACTCGTAATCCACGGACCGAATCTGGATCTGTTGGGCAAGAGGGAGACCGGCATTTACGGGAAAAGCACGGTTGACGAGATAAACGCAGAGATCGCGCGAATTGCGGAAGAGACGGATATCGATGTGGAATTTTATCAGTCTAACCATGAAGGGGATATAGTTGACGCGATAAGCTGCACGGACGCCGCGGGTATACTCATCAATCCGGCGGCCTATACCCATACGAGTGTGGCGATCCGGGACTCACTGAGCGCTAAGAATCTGCCGACCGTTGAGGTCCACCTGTCGAACATATACGCCAGGGAAGAATTCCGACATAAATCGCTCATAGCGCCTGTCGTGAGCGGCCAGGTAAGCGGTTTCGGCAAGGACAGCTATATTCTTGGCCTGAAAGCCTTGATGGGGTTGGTAAATGCCGGTTGACAGGTCCACCAGGAGAAGCTTTCTCAGAAGGATAAAGGCGAAGATATCCCGCCTCGGGTTGGACGCCCTTCTTGTAAGCGACGTGTACGATGTGTTGTATCTGCTGGGATATTCTTCGTCTCCTCCCGCCAAACTTCTGATACCAAGGAAGGGGCGGGCTGTATATTTCACAGACCCACTTAACGAAACGCTTGCCAGAAAGAAGATAACGGATCTGGCTCCCGGGAGCATCGTGGCGGGGAAGGACCCGCTGGAGATGCTTAAAACCTTCCTGAGAGATAATAAAATAAAGAAGCTGGGCATAAACGAAGGTTCTCTTTCGATGCGGGAGTACCGGACCCTGGCGGCACTTGGCAGGAAGCTCGATCCCGCGGACGCTTCCTCTGTCGTGGAGGAGATGAGAAAAATAAAAAAAGCGCATGAGGTCGCCATTATCAGGAAAGCGGCCAGAGAGACCGTCAGTATCTGGAAAGAGGTCCGCAAAAAAATAAGGACCGGCATGAGCGAAAAGGATATAGCGGCTATGATAAATGTCTGTATACACAGCAGGGGATATGATAATTCCTTTCCGCCGATAGTCTCTACAGGTAAGAATTCCGCATACCCGCATGCCTTTCCTACGGACAGGCGCCTCCACAAGGATGAGCACGTCCTGGTGGATTTTGGGATACGGTATTCGAATTATTGTTCCGACTTGACAAGAACATGGGACAACGGTAGAATAGACCGTCAAATAAGGGATTTTCGCAAGCTTGTCATGGAAGCTCATGACAGGGCCATAGAACAGATCAAAGCCGGGGTCTTTACAGGTGACCTTGCCAGAAAGATAAACAGGTACTTTTCCTTTAATAATGTTAAACAGTTTGTTCTCCATGGTCTCGGCCATGGTCTGGGGCTGTTTGTTCACGAGAAACCTTTTCTGAATGAGAACAGCCGGGAAAGGTTCAGAGAGAATATGGTCGTTACCGTCGAACCCGGGCTCTACAGGGAAGGGCTGGGCGGCATTCGTGAGGAGGACATGGTTCTTGTTACCAAAAAAGGATGTGAGGTGTTGACGGCATGATCAAAGCGGGTCAGTTAAGGCAGGGTGCCATCATAACTTATAACGGTCAGTTGCACGAGGTTGTCGAGGCGCAGCATTATAAGCCCGGTAAGGGTGGGGCCTTTGTCCGGACAAAATTGAGGAACCTTTCCTCGGGGGCTCTGATCTCTGAGACCCTGAGACCGGAAAACACTTTTCAAGAGGCCTTCATAGAACAGAAAGAGATGCAGTATCTCTATAAGGACGACCTTGGTTATTGTTTCATGGACGAGGAGACTTATGAGCAGATACATGTTTCCGGGGAAACGATAGGGGATAAGGCCGAATACATGAAGGAGAACATGACCGTTATCGCCAAGATCCACGACGGCAAAGTCCTGGCGATAGAACCTCCGATACACGTAGTTTTTAAAGTGATCCAGACCGACCCGGGCTTCAGAGGTGACACGGTGAGCGGAGCTACGAAACCGGCTACCCTTGAGACCGGTAAGGTCATAAAAGTCCCACTTTTTGTCGAGCAGGGCGAGATGGTCAAGGTCGATACGCGTACCGGTGAGTATATTGAGAGAGCTTAGGTCATAGTTATGAGTTCATGGTTCATTGGTAATGAGCCATGAACAATGGACGATGAACTGAAGAGAGGTATGGCATGAATATGAAGAGAATAAAAGAACTTGTGGAGCTTATGAATATTAATGGTCTTACTGAGATCGAGGTTGAGCAGGAGGGCCTTAAGATAAGGTTGATCAAAAGGCCTTACGGTGCGGTCGAGCAGGTGATCTCACCTGTTCCGCAGGCTAAGGAACCCCTTCCCGCGAAGGAAGCGGCCGGAGAACCACTTGAAGAGCAGAAGAATCTCAGAGAGGTCAAGTCTCCCATGGTAGGCACGTTTTACAGGGCTCCCTCGCCTGACACCGATTCTTACGTGGATGTGGGGGACGTGGTGAAAAAAGGTGATGTCCTTTGTATTGTCGAAGCCATGAAACTGATGAACGAGGTAAAAGCGGAATTCGGAGGCAAAATAGTGGAGATAGTCGCCGAGAACGCCGAGCCCGTTGAGTATGGCCAGCCCCTGTTTATGATAGAAACTGTGTAATTTTTCGATTTTTTTATTAAATTTTATCATGTTTTCCAGGATATTGATAGCAAACAGGGGCGAGATCGCCCTCAGGATCATCCGGGCATGTAAGGAACTGGGAATAAAGACCGTGGCGGTTTATTCCGAGGTCGATGCTAATTCCCTGCACGTTAAGCTGGCGGATGAGGCGGTGTGCATAGGCAAGGCCATGCCCGCCGACAGTTATCTTAATATACCAAGCATAATAAGCGCGGCGGAGATAACCGATGTGGAGGCGATCCATCCGGGTTACGGGTTCCTCGCCGAAGACGCTCATTTCGCTGAGATATGCGAATCCTGCCAGATAAAGTTCATCGGCCCTTCGCCCGAGAACATGAGGCTGATGGGTGATAAGATGGCCGCGAAAGAGACAATGAAAAAGGCGGGCATCCCCGTTATCCCCGGCTCGGAAGGCGTTGTCGAGACGAAGGAAGAGGCGCTGAAAGAGGCCAAGAGAATAGGTTATCCCGTTATCATCAAGGCTTCTGCCGGAGGAGGTGGCAAAGGCATGCGGGTCTGCCACAATGACGTCAGGCTTATCAGCGCTTTTCTTACCGCCCGGAGCGAGGCGGAAGCCTCCTTTGGCAGTTCGGATGTTTACATGGAAAAATACATAGATGAGCCACGGCATATAGAGTTCCAGATACTTGCCGACGAGAAAGGGAACGTCATACACCTGGGCGAAAGGGACTGCACCATACAGCGGCGCCACCAGAAGTTGATCGAGGAAGCCCCTTCGGTCTGTCTGGACGAAAAGATGCGGAAAAAGATGGGAGAAGCCGCTGTAAAAGGCGCGAAAAGCGTGGATTATAAGGGCGCCGGAACCATCGAGTTCCTTGTAGAAGGCGACGTTTTTTATTTCATGGAGATGAATACCCGTATCCAGGTCGAACATCCGGTAACCGAGATGGTCACCGGCATAGACCTTATCAAGGAGCAGATAAAGGCGGCGGCCGGGCACGCGTTTGCCCTCAGGCAGGAAGACGTGCGGATCAAAGGGTGTTCGATGGAATGCCGTATAAACGCGGAGGATCCCGAACATGACTTCCGGCCCTCTCCGGGCAAGATCATGGAACTTAACCTGCCGGGGGGTCCCGGGATAAGGGTGGATACAAATGTCTACGCGGGATACGAGATATCTCCCTTTTACGATTCCATGATAGCCAAGCTTATAGCCTACGGAAAGGACCGTGAGGAGACGATCAAGATCATGCGGAGGGCCCTGGATGAATTTTGGGTAAGGCCGATCATGACCACGGTGGATTTTCATAAAAAAGTGTTGGTGGATTCGGATTTTCGGAAAGGAAATGTCTCGACCCATTTTATTGAAAAATTCGTCCCGAAAAAAAAGGAAAAATAAGTCAAATAAGATCGCGACTTATGGAGTGAAAAGAACTTGAGTTGCAGAGGGGAAATTTGACCCGCGTCTGTAATTTACACTCGATCCTTCGACGCGGACCACGGCCATGGCCGTGGGGCTGCATATAGTGCTCGTAAATCATTGGCTCATCACGCTGGAAATATTGTTTCTAACAGGGCTCATTTAAAAAAGGAGGCGGTAAATGTGTTTTTTCAAAAAGATCGGCATATTGATCTATATGATGTTAATGCTGGGTGCAGGGGCACTGTTCCTGATCGTTTCGCTTAACGTGTTGCCGCAGGACCAATGGATGGATCTGCTGAGCCTTGCAAGCGGGTCTTTTTCCTGTCAGATACTGCTCGGAATAGTGGGCGGCATTTTCGTTGTGATCGGCATAATATCCCCTATCAGACTGGCGAAGAAGCTTGAAAAAAGCAGGACAGTCTCTTTTCAGAACCCCGACGGTGAAGTTACGGTCTCCCTGTCCGCTATTGAGGACTATATCCGCAAGATAGCAAAGGGGATCTCCGGGATAAAGGATGTCCGTCCCCATGTAAGCATAAGCAAGAAAGGGATAAACGTAATAACCGCCGTTTCCATATCCGCCGCGGCGAACATACCGGAGGTGACCGAGAAGATACAGATGCAGGTCAAGAATCGCGTCCAGGGCATGCTGGGCGTGGAAGAGAACATCAACGTAAAACTGCACATCAGCAAGATCATGAGCGGTGCGCACAGGGATGAAGGCGCGATGGACGAAGATATGACCGGCGCCGCACAGGTCCCGTTCAGGGAGATGTAGTAAAATTAAAAGTTGAAAGTTTGATCTTGACGGGTAAAAGGTCGAACGGATTGGACACATTATGGGTGATATAGGAACGGTAAAGAGTATTCTCGAGCAGAGCCTGACGGTGAAAGAGGAGTTTCTTGCCGATGACGTCAACATTGCAGCGGTGGCAGAGGCGGCTTCGATCATCGAGGATTGCTATCGCCGGGGCGGGAAAGTCATCGTTTTTGGTAACGGCGGCAGCGCGGCCGACAGCCAGCACCTTGCCGCCGAACTTTTGGTCCGTTTCGAGAAAGAAAGAAAGAGCCTGCCCTGCATAGCACTTTCCACTAACACGTCGGTCCTGACAGCTGCGGCCAACGATTATGATTTCGACCAGATTTTCAAGATACAGGTCGATGGTCTTGGCGCGCCGCAGGATGTGGTGATCGCTATATCGACAAGCGGGAATTCGGGGAATGTAATCGAAGGGGCGAAAGCCGCGCGCAAAAAGGGAATGCCGGTCATCGCGCTTACGGGGAGAGACGGCGGGAAGCTGGTTGAAGAGGCGGATGCCTCTGTCATCGTAAGATCGGAGAACACGGCCCGCATACAGGAGGTCCACGTGATCGTTATACACATTATATGCAAGATAGTAGAGGACGCGTTATCGGAATGATCAGTTCTAAGATAAAGACACAGGAAGAACTTGCTGAGATGATCGGCAGGGAGAAGGCATCAGGGAAAAAGATCGGATTTACCAATGGCTGTTTCGATATCATCCACCGCGGGCACGTAAAGTATCTGGAGGACGCGAAAAAGGACTGTGATCTTCTGTTGATAGGTGTCAACAGTGATGATTCGGTTAGAAGGATCAAGGGAGAGGGCCGGCCGGTCAACCCACAGGAAGACAGGATCAAAGTCCTGGCCGCCTTCGAGAGCGTTGATTTTCTGACCATTTTTGACGATGAAACCCCGCAGGTTTTGATAAAGAAGCTGACACCCGATGTTCTTTTCAAGGGAGGGGACTGGAAGGAAGAGGATATCGTTGGCGCAGACCACGTGAGAGATAATGGCGGCCGGGTGCGCGTTATTCCCTACCTGGAGGGTTATTCGACCACGGAACTTATCGAGAGATTGAAAAAAACGAAGAAATAAAGTTCTTTAGTTAAATGAGGCCATAACTTATGGAGCCCTTCAATCCTTCGGCTTCCGTTCGGCCTGCCCATCGGCTCCTTTTATCCCGGGCGGAGCCGAGGGGAACGGGACAAGCGGGACATGCTGGTCTCAGGATTTCTTGGCCAACACTATAACGGCAATGCCAGGGCCCCTTTTGTGCGCGCCTCGTGTGCTCGCACGGTGTCCTCAGGACTTCGTCTTCGGTCTCGCTCGGGGCAGGCAGGCTCAGAATAGGGCTCAACACACAATACGAAATACGAAAAAAATGGACAAGGGAGTTTACAGGATAATAGACGCGAACCTTAACCGGGTTATGGAAGGGATCCGTGTGTGCGAGGACATAATAAGGTTCTCCTCGGATAATGAGGACCTTACATTGAGCATTAAAGACCTGCGCCATGAAGTTTTTAACGCCATTAAAGATCTTCAGAGAGAACACCTTGAAGAACTTGTCTCATCCAGAGACCTGAATGACGTAGGCATCAGGTCGATCGAATCCGAGAAAATACGCGATAATCTTGTGGACCTTTTTCTGGCAAACACGCAGCGGGGAAAGGAATCGCTGCGCGTTCTCGAGGAGGTCTTGAAACTGTTTGACCGGAAGCTGTCGCAGAAGTTCAAAAAGTTCAGATTTAAACTCTATGGTATCGAAAAAGCAGCTGTTAAAGAGCTGGAAAATATATGCGATTCTGGATAACGGTTTTTTTGCGGACCGGCGCGGACTGTTGAGAAAATTTCGCTCTTTGATGAAGAGTTCCGTTGACGCAGTCCAGCTCCGCTTCAAGGATCTTGCCGATCTTTCCGTTTACCGCACAGCGCGAGAGATGGCCGATCTGGCCAGGAAAACCAAAGTTCCTTTGATAATAAACGACAGGCCGGAAATGGCTCTGTCTCTGGGCGCGTCCGGGGTTCATCTTGGCAAAAGTGATATCTCAGCGTCCACGGCCCGCAAGGTGCTCGGTCCGGATGCGATAATAGGATGCACTGTAAGGGGTTTCCGCGACCTCGATTCGGTGGATAAAAAAGACGTGGATTATGTCGCTGTCGGACCGGTTTTCCGGACTCCCTTGAAGCCCGGGGTAAGGGCTATCTCCCGTCCCAGATTGCGTGATCTTTGCGAAAATGCCGCGATTCCGCTTGTAGCCATAGGCGGTATCAACATCAGGAATGTGGGGAAGGTCGTATCCGAAGGAGTTAAAACGGTCGCGTTCGTGCGTTACGGAATAGCGGAGAAGGACACGCGCAGGAAAATTGAAAAACTCAGGCAAGCGATGCTGGCGCCTCAGTGACTGAGAGCCGCGAAACGTAAACCGGAACTGGAAAGTGAAAAAAGATGATCAAGATCAGTGAGACACTTCTGAAAAAGGTAGCGAAGAACGAAGAGGCGGATGTCGCCGAAATAAAGAGGGGTGTGCGCTCCGGCTTTATAGTAGTTCCGAAGAACCGCAGGCACAGGGTAGCGAAGCCGTGCGCGATAGGGAAAGGCATGCTCACGAAGGTCAATGCGAATCTGGGGCTTTCACCCGGGTATTCCAGTATCAGCAGGGAAATGAGGAAGATGCAAGTCGCCGTCGCGGCGGGCGCGGATACCGTGATGGATCTTTCGCTCGGCCCGAAGATTGGAAGATTGAGAAAAAAGATACTTTCTTCCTGTCCTGTCCCCGTGGGGACGGTACCGGTCTATGAGATGGCCTGTATGAAAAGGAAGAGGTTTCTTTCTTTTGGTGAAGATGATTTCATTTCGGTTATTGAAAAACAGGCTGAGGAGGGCGTTGACTTTTTCACCATACATTCGGGAATAACCCTGGAAGCCGCGCGTTTGCTGGAGAAGAGGACGCGGACCATTAATATTGTCAGCAGGGGAGGCGCGCTTCTCGCATCGTGGATGAAGGCTAATCGCAGGGAGAACCCGCTCTTTTCCCGGTTTGACCGGGTTTTGGAAATAGCGAAGAAGCATGATATCGTATTAAGCCTGGGTGACAGTTTGCGGCCCGGGGCGATCTCTGATGCAACCGACCGCCTGCAGATACAGGAACTCATCGTTCTGGGCGACCTTCAGCAGAGGGCTTTGAAAATGGGAGTGCAGGTGATGATAGAGGGACCCGGCCATGTGCCTCTTGATCAGATAGAGGCAAACGTGAAGATAGAGAAGGCTATTTGTCATGGAGCTCCTTTTTATGTCCTGGGACCTCTGGTAACGGACACGGCGCCGGGTTACGATCATATAGTAGGGGCCATCGGCGGCGCCATAGCGGCATGGCACGGCGCGGATTATCTGTGTTACGTAACTCCCGCCGAACACCTCCGGCTTCCGGGAATAGAGGATGTCAGACAGGGGGTTATGGCATCAAAGATCGCGGCGCACGCGGCGGATATCGTCAAAGGGATCCCGGCAGCGGCAGGGAGGGACCTGGAGATATCAAAGGCGAGAGCCCGGAGGGACTGGAAGGAACAGTTCCGGCTTTCCCTGGATCCTGAGATCCCAGTGAAAGTAAGAAAGCTTTCAAGGCCAAGAGAGGCCGACGTTTGCACGATGTGCTCGGAGTACTGTGCGATAAAGATAGCCGATGAGAGCTTCAAGGAGGACAGGAAAAAGTCCGGCTCAAGGGGGAAGAGTAAATAGAGGAAAGTTAACGATAAGTCTGGTGTTAGGTGTTGGGTGTTAGGCCCATGAACCCGGCACCAGGAACCCGGAACCAGACGGGGATTTGAATTTACATGAATGGGGGTAGCGAGTGAGATTAACGGTGATCGGATCGACAGCGCTTGACAGCATTGAAACTCCCTTCTCAAGGAAAGAAGAGATCCTCGGAGGATCGGCGACGTACGCATCTCTCAGCGCGTCTTTTTTCGTGCCGGTGAACATCATAAGCGTGGTGGGGACCGATTTCCCGAAAAAGCATATAAGGATGTTCAAGAAAAGGAAGATCGACACCGCCGGCCTGGAGATAAAGAAGGGGAGGACCTTCAGGTGGGAAGCCAGGTACCGTTATGATCTGAGTTACGCCGAAACACTTGACACGCAGCTGAACGTGTTCGAGGGATTCAGGCCGGTAATTTCAGACAAAGTGAAACCGGGGGATAACCTGTTGCTTGCGAATATCGACCCGGAACTTCAAAGTTTCATTTTTCATCAGATAAAGCCCAGGGGGATTGTAGCCTGCGACACGATGAACCTCTGGATAGATATTAGCAGAAAGGCGCTGTTAAGGCTGCTGAAAAAGGTGGATATCTTTCTTCTGAACGATGCGGAGGCGCGGCAGCTTTCGGGCGAGACTAATCTCCTGGATGCCGCGAAGTATATTTCCTCCAGAGGGGTGAAGATGATAGTGATAAAAAAGGGCGAGCACGGGGCATTGTTCTTTTCCGAGGGATTGCGCTTTATGGTCCCGGCGTACCTGTTGGAGAAGATAACGGATCCCACCGGCGCGGGAGACACATTCGCCGGGGGAATGCTGGGCTATCTTTCAAGTAAACCAAAAGTCACGGATACGGTCTTGAGAAGGGCCCTGGTGTATGGTAGTATATTGGCCTCTTTCGCCGTTGAGAGGTTTGGCGCAGACGGCCTGATCAAGACCAGGCCGGAGGATATAAGGAAAAGATACAGGCATTTTGAAAAGCTGACGAAATTTTAGGCGAGCGTAGCACAATGGCAGTGCTCCAGCTTCCCAAGCTGGCTACGGGGGTTCAATTCCCCTCGCTCGCTCCAAAATCGGCTACGAGGGTTCGATTTTTTTTGACCGCTAAGCCATTAATGTCGCTCCAGAAATACTATTCTGCTTCCCTAAAACCCAGCACCCATAACCAGACTTCGCGCCTGCTTCAACACCCACCTTTATTACCGTCCTTATATTTTTCGTCTCTGCCTTACTCAAGCCGTGGACCTTGGGCTGTGGACTATGGCGTGGGTCATGGGCTGTGTTCCATTATTCTGCGGGGCACATACGCACGCAGCTGTTGTCGAATAATGCGATATTCCGAAAAGCTTGATATAGGTGGTTTTCAGAAGCCAAGCCAAAATCGTTATACATGTTTTAAATGTCAAGAAAAAGCTCCTTTTTTAGATACGTTCATAATAAAAATACATTTTCAATTGTTGACAGATATAAATAAATAATATAAGATGTTCAACGCTATATCGATTGTTCGGATCGAAGGATTGTTTTTTAATATTTTAGGCGCGGGATGGGAGCAGCGGCAATCAAATAACCTTTCCCCGTTTCATTATTCCACATTATTATTTCAATATGTTCATAGAGCCTGTCTTCGGTAAAAAATTCTTTGGCCGGGAAGAAGTGCTTGCTACCTTGCAAAAAAGGGTTACTGCATTAAAGGGGGGGTACAGGCAGAATCTTGCTCTGGCCGGTCCCATGCTTGCCGGCAAATCTTCCATTCTGAGACATTTTCTGATGGAACTGAAAGATTCAGAGATCATCCCTCTGTATGTTGAGATGGGAGAGGATGATTTCTCCTTGTTCTGCAACCGTTTCATGGCCACTTTACTTTACCGGTATCTTAAGACCGGGTGGGGGAAGGCAGAGGGGGACTTTAAGGCATTGAAAAAAACTTGCCGTCAACTGATCCCGGAAACCGTGCGGTGCATGGATAAAGTTGAAAAGGCGCTCAAAAATAAAAAAGCCGAAATTGCGTATGAAACTCTTTTGTTTCTTACCTCGGTGTTCAAGACGGAGACGGGCAAGAGCTGTATCGTCATTCTGGATGAATTCCATAATCTTTCCAATTTCAGGCTTAAAAGGCCCTTCCTGACATTCGGAAAATTCATAATGATCCAGAAGAACACGATGTATATCGTTTCAAGTTCTCAGAAAACCCTGCTGAAGGAAATACTGTCAAGGAAACTTTCGCTTTTATTCGGCAATTTCGAGATTCTCGAGATATACGGGTTTGATAACCAAACTGCCCGTTCGTTCGTTTCTGAGAGGATCAGCGATGGGCCGTCCTGCAGGAAAATAAAAGATTATCTGATACAGGTATCACAGGGGAGTCCTTTTTATCTTGAGGTCCTGGCAGACCGCTTTTCGGAACTGATGAGGCGGAGAGGCGGCGGGTGTGATCCTGTGGAGTGTCTCCTTGACGATTTCGCGGATCTTTTGTACAAGTCCGAAGGTATTCTCAACCAGTACTTTACGAACAACCTGAACTTTTTCCTGGAGAAAAAATCGAGAAAGAAGTTCATTCCCGTGCTTCTTTCCCTGGCGCGGGGCAGGAGTACGATCAAGGCGATACTGGATGACCTTGAAAGGGCGGATAGAGACCTTGGCGCGAAGCTGCAGAAGCTTCAGGATATGGACATGGTATATAACAGTGGAGTTTTCTATAAGATATCAGACAAACTTTTCGAATACTGGTTAAAACACGTCTACGCGTTGAAGTCGCGGGCCGTCATCGATGAGATGGATATAAAATATCTGGAGTTTAAGGCTTGCGTTGAGAATGATTACAAAAAGTTCTGTGAGTTCAGGTCAAAGGGCGTGGAGGCTGTGATCCGCGATCTTTTTAAGTGCTTCAAGAACGAAAAGGTGAAAGTGAGCATGAATTGCCGGAAGATGCCGCTGTTCGACAGGGTGGAAAGCCGCGCTTTATCCAAGAATCTGTTTGAGGTTACGGGGACCGTTGCTAACAGGGAATGGGTATGTCATGTCAAACAGGGGGACATAGCCGACGAGCATGACATTTTTGAACTGTGGGGCCTGAAGTCAGAAGAAGGGAAGACAAAGGTAGCAAGGAAGATATTCGTCCCCCTTAAAGGTATAGAACAGAACGCGTTCCTTCTCGCTAAAGAGCAGAATGTCTGGGTATGGGATATACAGCAGCTTAACAAGATCCTCCGTTTGTACGGCAAATTCGAGCTGGTAATATGAAGATAGGTGTCATAGCAGACACACATATCCCCGTTTCCGCTGCAAGGCTCCCGCAAAAAGTCTATGATTACTTCAAGGATTGCGATCTGATAATCCATGCCGGCGATGTTGTGGAGATGTCAGTGATAGAAGAGCTGAGTAAGCTCGCTGAGACGAAAGCCGTTCAAGGGAATATGGACAGCCCTGAGCTGAAGCGACGTTTTCCCGAGAAGATGGTTATCGATGCGGGAGGTAAGACCATCGGGGTCATCCACGGCAGGGGACCAAGTTTCAGGGTGAAGCGGATGGTGGGTGCGTCTTTCAGCAAGAAACCGGATATCATCATCTTCGGTCATTCGCATAGTCCCGTTAATGAAAAAATAAACGGGACGCTTTTTTTCAATCCCGGAACCCCCACGGACAGGGTTTTCGCGCGGTACCGTTCTTTCGGCATAATAGAGGTAGACGGGGACGATGTCCGGGGAGAAATAATTGAAGTAGACGATTAGAATCTAATGCTGTTCACGGTCAACTGACCACATTCCGCTCTGGACCATGGTCGGTGGACATTGGTCCACAGTTGTTATACTTTTTTATTGTAATATGGTCTGGCTAGAATTTCTTATATGCTCGGCCCTCATGATATTTTGTGCGTATCACCTTTGCAAAGAAGGTGTGCTCATATCCCGCAGAACACGTCTGGAAGAAGGCTTGATCGGCATGTTCTTCCTTGCCCTTGCCACTTCTTTCCCGGAAATGACGACCGGATCCACGGCAGTATTTTTTCTAGGCAAGATAGGCCTGGGGTATGGCGACATTGTCGGTTCGATCATCGTGAACCTGATGATCCTTTTGTTCCTGGATTATTATCAGGGCAGAGGAAGGATATTGCTGAGGGTCTCCAGGATAAACCGCTTGACCGGGATCTTCGCGCTACTTCTTATTTCAGTCGTGCTTGTTTTCGCGGTCTTGCGCGCTTCGGGCGTTTTTGTTCCAGGGTTAAAAGGCCTTGGGGTGGAAAGTGTCCTGATCGCCGTCATGTACCTGGGGTGTCTGGAAGTTGTGAGGCGGACGAACACTAAAGAGGATGACGGAACAAGTGAGACAAAAGGATCTCTTCTCAAGATCTGGGCTAAATTCATCGTGCTGCTTGTAATCGTTATGTTGCTTGGTATGTGGCTTGCGAAGTCAGGCGAAAAGATAGCGAACACGACGGGCCTTTCACAGACTTTCATAGGGACACTTTTCCTGGGGTTGTCAACCTCGTTCCCCGAGATGATAGTCTCTTTTACGGCGTTGCGCGCCGGATCCGTGAACATGGCGGTGGGTAATATACTCGGGAGCAACCTTTTTGACGTTTTTATTATACCGTTCCTGGACGGTTTGTGCGGAGCTCCTATACTCGGGATCCTGACCTCCGGCCAGATGATAGCGACTGTTGTCGCCGTTCTGATCTCGCTTATCGCTGTTATCGGATTGTTTGTGAAACGTGATACTTCGCGCAGGATCAACTGGGACACGGGCCTAATTTTTACTGTAGGCTTGGCCGGCTTTGTGTTATTATATTTTATCCGGTGAACTTATTGGCTGGTAACACTGTGTTCGATTCGTTTTTTCAAGCCGGCAGGATCGAGCATCGGACTTGTACTTTCCTAATATTCGACATGAAAACAGGGATACGCACGAGAGAAGAGCTTCAAAAGCGTGAATATGAATGGCTGGCTCCATATGCGATGAAAAGTGCCGAGACCGGGGGCCGTCAGCACAAAGAGGAAGAGCACTTCTATCGCACCGTCTACCAGAGAGATAAAGACAGGATCATATACTCCACTGCTTTCCGCAGGCTTGAATACAAAACGCAGGTTTTTGTCAATCACGAAGGCGACTATTACCGGACGAGACTGACGCATACGATCGAGGTCGCCCAGATCTCAAGGACTATCGCGAGGGCGCTCAGGCTCAACGAGGATCTTGTAGAGGCGATTGCCCTGGCGCACGACCTCGGCCATACCCCTTTCGGACATTCCGGGGAGGACACGCTTGCGGAGCTGATGAAGGATCACGGCGGGTTCGATCACAACACGCACGGATTACGTGTAGTGGATATCCTGGAAAAAAGATACCCTGCCTTTCCCGGTTTGAACCTGACACAGGAGATACGCAGAGGCATAATCCGGCATTCAACGCCTTTCGATAAAAAAAGGATGAACGGCACCGATATACCGGGACCCTGGCTCCTCGAGATACAGGTAGTCGATATTGCAGACGAAATAGCTTACGATAATCACGATCTTGACGATGGGCTGAAGAGCGGCCTTCTGAGCGCGAAGGATCTCTCAGGAGTCCCGGTATGGGATGAAGCTGTAGGCACTGTGGAACAGCATTTTCCCAATATCGATGAGGAGACAAAGAGGTCCCAGATCGTCCGGCACCTTATTAACCTGCAGGTGTCCGATCTGGTCGGCAGTACGTTTGAAAAGATAAAAGACCACGGCATACAGAGCGTGGCGGATCTTGATGGAAAGAGAGACAGGATGGTGGATTTCAGCGACAAGATGAACGATAAGAGGGGCCCTTTAAGGGGTGTCCTGGCAAACAAGCTTTACAGTCATTATCGTGTCATCCGCATGTCCAGAAAGGCCTCGCGTTTCTTGAAGAACCTTTTCCAGGTATATTGCGATTGCCCGGAGCAGCTGCCTCCCCAGGCGCGCGAGAAGGTAAGCGACAGAGGTAAGCACAGGGTCATCTGCGATTACATAGCGGGGATGACCGACCGTTACGCGCTGGACCAGTATAAGAAATTTTTCGAACCGTTTGAAAGAGTATGAACATGGAAGAAAAAGAAGGTCTTTACATGGAGAGACTTTTCAATAAGCTTAATGAGAACTGGGACCTTCGCCATGAGATCTCTGCTTTCAGCAGGTACTTGAAGACGCACGACTGGGTCATGCTTCGCGGCTTGCCTGAAAATTACAAGGAACTCAAGAAAACAGAGATAGTGAGGCACGTGAAAAAGGTGATCGATTCTCCGAAAGAGCTCCGGAAGGAATTGATGAAAATACTGAAGGCCGTGAGGGGGTCGAGGAAGAACCGGGCCGTGGAAAGATTCCATTACGGCAGAAAAATGCACGGCATAAGTTACCCGCTGATGTATGAAGACGTGATCTGCGGTTTTATAGTCCTGTGCAGCCTGAAAAAACAGATGTCCTCCGATCTTCTTAATATATTTGCGTCGTTCACCGACACGGTCATACGGGAAAGCATTAAAGAGCTTGAACTGGAGGACCTTAACAAGACAATAAGGCCCAGGGCCATAGCGCTTTCCACGGTCCATACTGTGCACAGGCTTATGACCGCGACACTGGATCTGAGCGAACTTCTTCCGAGGATCGCCAGGCTTTCTCTGCAGGTCTTAAGGGCCAACCGGTGTTCAATAAAGCTTGTTGACAGTAAGGGCAAGCTCCTGCTGCCCATGACCACTATAGACTTAAGGAAAGATAAAGCCCTTTTGAAAAAAGTGCAGATAGGCAAATATGCCCCTGGCAGGGCTGTGAAGAAAGGAACTCCCATCCGCGGCAGGAACTATCTGGCCGTTCCCATGATCGATGAAGATGTCGTAGGGGTAATAACCATCTATGACAAACTTGACAGAAAGGAGTTTAAAGCTTTTGACGAGGAGATAATGAAGACGCTTGCCGAACAGGCGGTTATCGCCATAAAGAATGCCCAGCTTTTCAAGGAGCAGGCGGACCTTACACTGAGCAGCATTAAGTGTATCGCCAGGCTGCTTGAGAACAGGCCGCACGGTATCCACAGGCCTGAGGCTTCGCTCCAAAAGCTCATTAATATCATCTGCCCAAAGATCAACATGAACGAAAGCGAGATCAAGATGCTCCAGTATGCCGCGATGCTGCATGACGCCGGTCAGATAAGCATCCCGGAAGAAGTCCTTATGAAGAGGGGGGAGCTTACGGGTTATGAATATGACATTGTTAAGACCCATCCTATGAAGGGAGCGTCGATACTGTCTAAGTTCAGGCCGCTGAAACCGATCGTCCCGATAATACTTTACCACCATGAGAACTGGGACGGAACGGGGTATCCCAAGGGACTTAAGGAGAGGGAAATACCTCTGCCGGCGCGCGTGCTGGCGGTCATTGTGGCATTTGAGGCGATGATCACGGAAAAGCCTTATCGGAAGGCCCTTTCCATCAATGCTGCCGTTAAAGAAGTAAGGAAGAACGCCGGGACTCAGTTTGATCCGGGGATAGTCGAGATCTTTTACGAGGCGGTCCACAGAAAAGATGTGAGAAGGCTGCTGGAAAAAGAACTGGGGAAGAAATGAAGAACAGGCTGCGAAAGATCCTGGAGGACAGGATCGCGAGGGATATCCTCACCTTTTTCTACAGGAACCAGTCAAGCGTTGATACCGTTGGCGGCGTATCCTCCTGGGTTCAGAGCGACCAGAAAAAGGTGCAGTCCAGGCTTGAAAAGCTTGTAAAGGCGGGTGTCCTGGAAAAAGACAGTATGGGCGCTACAAACGGGTATTGTTATACCCGCGATGAAAAAAAGATGAAGATCGTGGAAGAGCTGATCGAAAATGTCTGATCTGAGAAGAAACATCCTATCCGTTTCCCTTGTCTGTGTTTTCCTGCTTTTCGCAACGTATCTTTTGGTCTTTTTTAACGCGGGCAGGGTAGCCGCGTTTTCGATAGACCATTTTACCGATTACCGGTTAAGTTACGGCCAGTGGACCGGAAATCCTATCGGTAAAAGCGAGATAGACGGGCTTTCACTTGATCTTAAGGGAAAGAGTATTACCGTCAGGGCAGACAAGGCTCTTTTAAACTGCGATGCGCGGAAGTTACTGTGGCTTAGACAGCTTAACCTGGAATGCGAAATGGGGGGGGTATCTCTCACATCAAAGGGTGAGACCGTTCCCTTCGTGGTATTTTCGGATAACGTTCTTGCGAATCTGTTCGGCCCCGATCAGAAGTACGAAAAGATCATTTTTACCCTCTTTCTGGACGAGGCAACCCTCAAGATAACCGGGTTCAAGGCGTATTCAAAAGACGTGCGGATACAGGGGGATTTTACCCTCCTCAGTCGCAATGATGAGATCTCCATTGAGTTCAAGATATCGTTTTCACCTGAGATATCAAGCACCTTCACCGATGATATAAGGGAAAAGGTCCTGTCTCCGGATGAAGGAGGCTGGTACAGCACAATAATAAGTTACCAGGGGAATCCGCTTTTCCTTAAGGCCCTTTATTCATTAGCCTTTTGATCGTTCGTCGGAAGTTTTCCCCTTCAAGAAAAGCCTTCCAAGAGAAGCTCTTGCTATTTCGCCGCGATGTGTTAAAATATAGCCCAAATGTTTGAAAACAATTTTCAGAATGACCTTTTCGAAGGCCGTTTCCACGAAAAAAAAGCCGTAAAACCGCGGATATTGAGCAGATATTCCAAGCAGAGGTTCCTGCCTCACATAAGGGTGCCAATAGAATATACGGTAATAGGCGCTATACTGGTCCTGATCTTTGTCATAATTGCATACGCTGTCGGAGTGGAGAGAGGTAAACGACTTCCGGTGGAGAGAACCATGCGTGCATCAGGGGAAATGCTGCTTGCTTCAGATCAGGAGGAGATCCCGGAAGCGGTATACCCGGAGGTGCTGGAGGGGGATCTCGCCGGGATTCATGGTGAACCAGGCGCGGATGAAGAATTTTTGGAGGAAGCCGGGGAATTATCCGTTACGGAAAAGAGTCCTGAAGCCGAAGAAAAGGAAGTATCAGGGATCGGAGGCGCTGCTTATATAGTCCAACTGGCGTCTTTCAGGAACAAAAGGTCCGCTGAGCGGGAAGTAAAAGGGCTTAAGCGAAAAGGTGTTAAAAGCGGAATGGCAAAAAAAGGTGATTGGTACCAGGTGTACGCCGAGGGGTATTGCACTGTTGAGGAAGCGATAAAAGCGAAGGAAGAACTCAACGAGGATTACGCGGATTGTTATATAAGAAAGGTGAAGTAAAATGACACAGCATCCAAGTCTGAAAGGAAGCGCTGAAAGCGGGAAATTCCGTTCCGTCCTGAAAAGGTACGAGAAGATAAAAGAGTTGGCTGAAAAGGATAAATGGGACGAGGAGAAGGATTCCATTTATAATCTGCCAAAGGTCAAGCGGATCAAGTTCAAGATCAAGAAGGCCAAGGCAGCCGCCGAAGAGGCCGCTCCAGCTGAAGCTGTCGCTGCCGGCGCTGAAGCTGCTGAGGGCGCGCCCGAAAAGGAAGGCGCACCCACTAAAAAAGGCGCTTCGGCCAAGGAAGCTTCTCCCGGGGCTGGAAAAAAGGCAAAGAAATAGTCTTTTGACCCCATTAACTTGTTGCCCCGAAAACGCAGTCAATGGGTTTTGCATCCAGCCGCAGTAGAACAGGGTTATGAAATGGGTTCTTGTTCAGGAGAGGGAATGATATCTTTTGACGAATTTAAGAAGATGGACCTGCGCGTCGCCAAGGTTCTCGATGTGAGGGATCATCCTGACGCGGACAAGCTGTACGTCATCCAGATAGATGTTGGCGGTCAGACCAGGCAGATAGTCGCCGGTATAAGGACGCAGTATCCCATCGAAGAACTCCTCGGGAGAAAGATAGTCATGATAAACAACCTTGAGCCGGTCACGATAAGGGGCGAGGAGTCGCGCGGTATGCTGCTGGCAGCGAATGATGACGGATCACCGGTCATACTTGTCCCGGAACGCGATGTTCCTTCCGGAACCCAGATATGTTAACAAGAACACCAAGTCTGGTATTGCGTATTCCGCATTGAGCATTGAGGCGTAAGAATTACGCAAGGCTTTTTAAATCCAACACGCAACACACTATACTCAATATGATATGATTCCATGAAGCCAATATCCGCCGAGATAATGTCAGAGATAGACAGAAAAGCTCAGGATGACTTTGGGATAGCCCAGGTGGTCCTGATGGAGAATGCCGGCCGTTCAGCCGCGGAGGTCATACTCGCTGATACCGCTTCGATAAAAGATGAAAAGATCGCTATCTTTTGCGGCAAAGGGAATAACGGCGGAGATGGGTTCGTTGTCGGGCGGTATCTTGCTAACAAGGCGCCGGGGCGTTTGACGATATATGTCGCCGATATGGAGCGTATAAGACCCGGCGCGGCGCGTGATAATTTTGAGATAGTCCAAAAGATGGGTCTTGACCTGCGTCCGATTGGGGATTTTCTGGTATCCGGGGACGTGGATTTTACGATAGGGGTGGACTCGATCTTCGGGACCGGTTTCAAAGATCGGTTGCCGGAAGAGTACGCGGCCGTGGGAAGGCGGCTGAATTCTTCCACCGTCAGAATATATGCTATCGATGTTCCCTCCGGGCTGGACGCGACAACGGGGGTCATGTCGAAGGGCTGTTTCAAAGCCGATAAGACGATTACTTTCGCTCTGCCGAAACAGGGATTTTATGTCAATGACGGTCCCAGCGTATGCGGCGAGGTGATAATAAGGGATATCGGATTCCCGATGGCACTTCTTGAGTCCTACCTTTGATTGTAAGCTCTGTGTTCCGAGCTCCGAGTTCAAAATTTTGCATTTCATTGTTTTTTATGCTATATTTTACCCGATCATGAAGAAGTTAAGAGTAGATCTGGATAAAAGAAGCTATGATATCCTCATAGGCTCCGGGGTCATAAAAAGATTCCCCTCGTTGTTAAAAGCCATGAGGTTCACTGGCCCCGTTGTTGTCGTAACCGATAATATAGTTCATTCCAGGACACATAAGGTCACAGATCCTGTTTTTAAAAGCATGCCAAATGCTTTTTTCAGATTCCTCGTCCCAAGCTCCGAAAAGTCTAAATCCCTGGAGGTCTTTCAGAATACGGTTCACAAGATAAGCAGGAAGACCAGAACCCACCAGCCTTTGATCGTCGCCCTGGGAGGGGGTGTGGTAGGGGACCTTGCAGGTTTTATCGCCTCGACGTACAGAAGGGGCGTGCCTCTTGTTCAGATACCCACAACTTTGCTTGCGCAGGTAGATTCCGCTATCGGAGGTAAAGTGGGCGTAGATCTGCCTGAAGCTAAAAATCTGGTAGGCGCGTTCTACCAGCCCGCTTTCGTGGTTATGGACACTGATTTCCTCAGGACACTGCCGTGCCGGCAGATCCGCAATGGCACGGCCGAAATAATTAAATATGCGATCATTAAGGACCAAGGTCTTTTCGGTTATCTTGAAAAGAATATTGAAAAAATCCTTAAGCTCAGGAAAAACGACATTGAGAAGATAATTTACGAATGTGCCTGTATCAAGGCCCGGTTAGTCGAAAAAGATGAGCGGGATGATAAGGGCATAAGGATCGCGTTGAACTTCGGTCATACCATCGGGCACGCCATCGAAGCTGCCTCCGGATATTCCAGGGTTTACACCCACGGCGAAGCCATATCCGTGGGGATGCTCCTGGCGGGAGAGATAGCCATGCAGCTCGATATGCTTAAAGAGAAAGATTTCAAAAGGATCAGAGCTCTTATTAAGAAGGCCAGGCTGCCCACGCGCGTTCGCGGGGTATCTCTGAGGGATATTATGAGTTCTCACAAGTACGACAAGAAATTTATTACCGGCTACAGTCGGCTTGTCCTGCCGACGAAGATCGGTTCGGTGGAAATTGTTGAAGGTATCCCCTGGTTGTTGATAAAAACCGTTCTGAGAAAGTATGTCCTATGATCCCGCTTCATTAAGTGTCTCCACGACGAAAAGGGTCCAGATAATAGATATAACCCGGGATGTTGCTGAATGTGTCCGTTCAGGCGGTATCGCCTGCGGCGTATGTTTTGTGTACGTGCCTCACACTACCGCGTCCGTTACGATAAACGAGAACGCAGACCCGGATGTTAAAACGGATATCATAAAAGGGTTGGAAGAGATAGTGCCGGAAGACCTGGATTACGATCACGCGGAAGGTAATTCCCCCGCTCATATTAAGTCTTCTATTTTAGGGAACTCGGCCCAGATAATAGTCCATAACGGGCAGCTTGTCCTTGGGACATGGCAAGGCGTTTATTTCTGTGAATTTGACGGCCCGCGATCGCGGAAGGTATACGTTAAGATCATTGAAGGCTGAAGCACCTTTTGACGCCTGACGTATGGTGATGATGAACAATTATACCATAGAATTAAGGGTACGGTACAAAGAGACGGACCAGATGGGCCTGGTCTATTATGCCAATTATCTGGTCTGGTTCGAGATCGCCAGAACTGAGTTCTTCCGCGCCGGGGGGATAGAATACAGGAAGATGGAGGAAGAGGACAAGATTTACATGCCGGTCGTGGAGGCGTATTGCCGTTACAGGTCCCCGCTGAGGTATGACGATCTTGTGAAAGTCACCGTAAAGCTGGCGGATGTCGGGAAAACACGCGTTACTTTTGATTATGAAGTCAGATCCGGCGGCGAACTGAAAGCGACGGGGAGTACGAATCACGCTTTTCTCAACGGCAAGGGAAAACCCATTCCCGTTCCCGCCATGGTAAGAGAAGTCTTCTCCGGGTAACGTCCGGGCGGATCCTCCCGGATGCTACACGGGACGGAACTTCACAGATACTTCAACAGATTTTTTCAAACATAAAACCCTGATTCTGTCCGGGAAGCGAAAATATCTTTTCGGATGCAAGGCGACTCTCACAGCCCGCGACGCTTAACCCGGATATTTCATAAAATACCTGCTGCAAAGCCGGAAAGACTTACGTCTATTGAGTTATGCTCAATCGAGGTACTCGCCGTACTAGAGGCCATTTCACGATCCCATGCTACTGCGTCTGGCTGCAAAACCCATTGACTGTGTTTTCGGGATTCCGCCCTACAGGTAAGATCCCGCAGAAAAAGGAGCCGTGGACTTCAGTCCGGGGGGCTCCACACCTCAGGCTTTGTGGAGCCCCCCCCCGGACAACCTCGGGGCATCACCCTTACCGCCCGGGTGGGGCGGAATCCTGAGTCGAAGGGTCAATAACTTTTTCGTTCAGACTCGTAACGAACGGGGTTATGAAATGGCCTCTGGTCAAGGACGTCTGCGGGCTTCTCAATCGCGTGTCTTATATCCGCAAGCATTTACGGCTTTTTGTCACGATATTTTAGGAAATATCCGGGTTAACGGAGTTTCAGCTCGAATTCTTTATTGGCGGATTTAAGCGTGATCCTGTCGGGAAGGATCTTGATGACGGTAAAATTTCCGATACGTTCGTTTTCGTCGACCATCATGCCGTTAATGATGGCTTGGGGTCTTGAAGGTGAATACATTATGCCGTTCAGGAAAGGAAGGGATGCAGTTTCATCGGAAAGAAGAGTTTCTTCCTTTGGCGGAGAAGGGGGAGGAAGGGGGTCTTTCTCCGGAATTTTATCTTCCAACGGGAATACGGTGTTCTCTTTTTCTTTCGATGGGACGACCGGAGCTTTGACTGTTTGAGAAGGGGCTTTTTGCAGGGCATTTTCGGAGCGGAAGAACAGAAAATAAGCGGTGGTCGCAAACCCCGCAATGGCCAGGGCAGGAAGCAGGAATATTATTACAAATAGATGTTTTTTCGAAGTTATGATTCCCGTTCCGGTTTCAGAGACTCTTTCCGCGGGACCATGTATTTGGGTTTTGCTTTTCCCGTTGTAGGTAACCTTTTTTCTGTCAGAGCGCTGTTCCTGCGCTTTCTTCAATGCTTCCGATATGATGCTCATTTCAGTTCAGGGCAAGACTGTATAGGCCCTCTATTTCCTTTATGCTTTTTTCTGTTATGTCGTTTTCTATGAAATGGGTCTCATGGACAAACCCCAGAAGCAGCGCCTTATCGCATATCAGGTTGATCAGGCGCGGGATGCCTTTTGAATACGAAAAAATGAGATCAATGGCCTCAGAAGAGAAATTCACATTTTCCAAAGTTCCCGCCACGTTGAGACGGTGCTGGATATAGTTCAGCATTTCGTCCTTTTCAAGCGCTTTTATGTGAAACCGGACGCTTATGCGCTGTCGGAGCTGCTGAAGAGAGGGGGAGTTCAATTTATCGCGTAGCTGCGGCTGCCCGACGAGAATTATCTGCAGGAGTTTTTCCTTATCAGTTTCGAAGTTGGACAGCATGCGGATCATTTCAAGCGTGGATAAACGCAGGTTTTGAGCCTCGTCGATTATAAGTACCACGTTGTTGTTGCTGTTAAGCTCTTCAAGTAGAAAATCATCAAGAAAGCGGAGGTAAGCCACTTTGCTGCGGCGTTTAGGGATAATGCCAAAGTCGTTAAGTATCGCTTCAAGGAGTTGGTTTTCCGGAAGGTTGGAATTGAATATGAGTGAAGTTTTTGTTCTGGAATCAAGTTGTTTCAGCAGGGCCCTGCAGAGTGTGGTCTTTCCGGCACCGATCTCTCCAGTAATCTCGACAAAGCCCTTTCTCTGGTTTATGCCGTATAAGAGATGGTTAAGCGCTTCTTTATGGGTATGGCTGAGATAAAGAAAATCGGGGTCGCTGGTCACGTTGAAAGGATTTTCTTTAAGTCCGTAGTACTCAAGATACATATTAAGGATAAACCCCCTTTTTCTATATTATAAGGCAAAAAATACTCATGTCAAAGCGAAAGTTATTTGGGGCGTCCCTAAATAATACTTGAATTTAATAGTACACTGGTGTATATTTATCTACTATGATATGGGAAGGAATTAATCAGAGGAACTTTCCGAGGGTAAGTTATAAATGCCGCATACGGGTATCCACGGACGGCCGTGAAGAAGTAATAGAAACATTCACGGAAAATATCGGAGCCGGCGGTATATGTGTTGTTCTGGAAAAAGGTTTCGGTCTTTTTGAGGTTGTTTCACTGGAGATCTTCATCGAAGACGAGGCAAACCCCATTCTCTGCGAAGGAACGATCGTGTGGGTGGTTAAACGTCATCCGGTCAGTCATGCGGAGATGACCAGATACGATACTGGCATTGAGTTCCAGAATATTAACCAAGAGGACAAGGATCGCATATCCAAACTTGTGGAAGATATTTTAAGGTCTGAGGCTTGACATCGGTATACTCGCATGATATACTTCAGTTAAAATTACGTGATGGTATTATTCTAATGTAGTATTAAGAAGGAGGTGAAAGCGAATCATGCAGAAAGTAATAAAAATCATGTTTGTTTGTTTTGTCGTAGTAGCTATGTTAGGTATGGCTACACAGTGCTATGCTCAGGATCCTGCGAAGAAACTTGGCAGAGGACTTGCCAACATTCTGACCGGCTGGGTAGAGCTTCCGAAAAATATCTATGATACAAGTGTCGAAGAGAATGTGCTTTCCGGGCTTACAATGGGTCTGGCGAAAGGTGTCGGTATGACGATAGTCAGAACTGGCGCTGGTGTCTATGAGACAGTCACATTCCCGTTTCCGATACCGGAGGATTATCAGCCTGTGCTGGAACCGGAATTCGTGTTCAGCGAATAAACGCACCTATGGGTTGATCTAGTAAATAGAAAGGGAGCGATTTTTTAAATCGTTCCCTTTCTATTTTAGGCGCAGTGCTATTTTTGAAATAAGTTAAATCAATGAGCACATGATTTATGGAACCCTTCGGCCCCTCGGTTTCCCTTTGGCCTGCTGGCCTCAGGATTTCTTGGCCAACGCTATAACGCCAATGCCAAGGCCCCTTTTGTGCGCGCCTCGTGTGCTCGAACGGTGTCCTCAGGCCTTCGCCTTCGGTTTCGCTCGGGGCAGGCAGGCTCAGGGTAAACTCCGTGAAGATAAATCATAGTGCGAGTTGACCCTGAGCGACCGACCAAAGGGAGTCGAAGGGTCAACGGGTGTAATTCCCCGTGGCTTGTTCTGGGATTCATACCATTGATTTCAAGCTTGAAGATCTTACGGAGCGGATTTTTTTAAAATATGATTTTTTTACAGGGAGTACAATGAGAGAAAAAAGAAAATACATGCGCTTTGATGTGCAGTTGAATGCTGTATGCCCCGGGGGCGGAAGTGAAAAAAAAATAAAAATCCATAATTTCAGCAAAGAAGGAGCAGGTTTGCTGTGCAGGGAACCCTTTAACGAGGGCGATGACATAGAGATAGAGCTGATGATCCCGGGCGATAATGTACCTGTGCTGCTCGAAGGTGAGATGGTCTGGGCAAGCGATCCGATCTCTGACAATTCACAGTACAAAGGCGGGGTAAAGTTCAAAAAAATATATAATGGGGACAAGAGCAGGATACTTGAATACATCTACCGGAAATGGATAAAGCCTGCTGATTTTGAGGCTAAAGTAAGCGAAGGTGGTGGAAAATGAGCTTGAGCGAGGAACAGAACGAAAAACAGTCTGATAGCGGCAAAGCCAATGAGGAACAGCCGACGGAGAAAGAAGCCATACAGGAGCCGGAGGTAAAGGAGGAATCCTCACCGAAGGCCGGGGAAGGGGCGAAAAAGGAAGAAGATGTCGAGGAAGAGAAAACGGCGGATGAAAAGAAGCCGGTTGCGGCGGAAATAGAGGCCGTAAAGGAAGAAAAGACAGAGGCGTCTCCTTCCGAAGCCGCGCCTGGAGAAGATAAGAAGGAAGAGGTTTCTCCTGAGGGCGGGAAAGACTCGAAAGAGCAAAAGAAAGAAGAAGCCGCGCCGGCAGGGGAAAAACCCACGGAAGAAAGCGCGGGACAGGTGGCCGAATCGGGCGTGAAAAAGGCCGTAAAGCCGGAGGAGGGAGAGAAGAACGAAGAGGACGAAGCTCCTCCGAAAGGTAACGCCAGAGAGCCAAAAGCGACGAAGTTACAAAAGCCCACCGAATGCGCGAGTTGCGGTAAAGCCTTGGAGAAAAGATTGTGGTATTATCGCAATGGAGCGTTTTATTGTACCAAAAAATGCTATAAGAGGAAGACCGAGGAAGAACGCAAGAAAGCGGAAGAAGAAAAAAAGAAGGCCGAAGAGGAACAGGCTAAAGCGTCAAAAGAGGCCAAGGTCGCGGAATAGATAAAAGGTCACGAACAAGAACTTGTCAACTGTCCATGGTCTGCAGTCAACAGTGAACGATCAATCTCCTCAATTTGTAAAATTCATCCTCATATTATGCGCCAAAGGATACTTGTAAGCAGTTGTCTCATAGGGAAGAAATGTGCTTATGACGGCAGAGCGCGAACTATTGACTCGGTCCGGGAGCAGTGCCGTGCTGCCGGTTTTGTTGACGTGTGCCCCGAAATAGAAGGAGGGCTGGGTTGTCCGAGAGAGGCGCACGAGATCGTCGGCGGGTCGGGCGAGGATGTGCTTGATGGAAAGGCGCGAGTCCTTACACGCGACATGAAGGATCATACGAAAAATTTTATCCGGGGTGCCGAGATCGTCTTGGAAAGAGCGAACGATAACCGAATAGAGCTCGCCGTCTTCAAATCGAAGAGCCCGTCATGCGGAAAAGGGAAGATATGCGCGGGCAGATTTGACGGGATGTTGAGAGAAGGCAACGGGGTAACAACGGCACTATTGTTGAAAAGAGGCATTCAGGTATTCACCGAAAAAGATATGGATGAGGCTAAACATTTATTTTTTAATTAATTTGACTAGTCCTCTGTCCGTGATAATCTGTCCGTGATAAAAAGAGGGTAACGGGTTTCTCGACTTACTTATTTCGTTTCGCCTTTGGCTTCGCGGCTCCTTCTACACTCGCAACGTGTGCTTGCACGGTGTCATTCGCTTGCTCGGGATGACAACTTATCCCCATTCGCCTGACATTTTTATCTTATTAGGCTTCGGAGGACTCCGTCGGAGGATTTCGCTAAAGCAAGGGGGAAACCCCGGGCTCTTGTCCTGAGCAAGGTCGAAGGATTAGTCCGTAGAGGTTTCGTAGGTCATTCCGAGCGGAGCCCTTGACATTTTCAATGTCAAGGGCAAAGTCAAGGGATCTATTTCATTAGCAAGTACCCCCAAATTCATAATAGTTGACAAGGTCCTAGTTAATTGTAACGGAATTTCAATAACCAAAGCCGTAGGAGCCGCCTCCAGGCGGCGAATCCATGGTGATTATTTTGTTCGCGGCCTGGAGGCCGCTCCTACGGGACAGGTGAAAAGTTCGCCAAAGGCGGGCTAAGTTT
>JAYEOV010000033.1:0-3460 GCA_034723315.1 Candidatus Omnitrophota bacterium
TTGAGCTTGCCGAGCGACACGTCGTCCAGGACCACTGCCATGTTGATATCCGATGTCTTCGGGTTATAATCGCGGCCGGTAACGCTCCCGTAAACAAAAACAGATCTTATGGCCTCCCTGTAAATACCGAAAAGTTCATCGAGAAAAGGACTTAAAACTTTTCGCGCGTTATCCGGGAGTTTTTCAAGATTCCTGATATCCATATATTACCTCCAAAACAGCTGATTACTGTGTTCAAAGCCCCCCTTGAGGACTTATGTCAAAAACGTATATCGTCAAATATTATAATCCAAAGGCTCCGGTATTAGAACTGATTAATTCCATGATCTTTCACAGATTCGAACTTGTGATACCACCTGTAGACGAGCGATAGAACCAGCGCGTTTGAACGACTGCTAAAAAGATAATCCGTTAAAAGATGCACGGTCATTCCCGCGGCAAGAGGTGTAATCCATAAAACCGCTATAGAAAACAGCCACATGAGCGCGACCAGCTCCCAGGAATGCAAAAAAACATAAGTCTTGCCTGAAACCTTATACCCGCGCGTAAAAAAATCCCTCAGATCGAACTTTGCCCCGAAATAAAGAAAATAATCTATAAAATGGTCAAGATCTATGAAAACTCCGCCAACGACCGCCAGTAAAGGCCATACCCAGCCGCGGGTAAGCCACCAGAAGAACCAGGCCAGCAAAAGCGCGAGGATAAGATGCGTAGTAAGATCAACAGCCGTCAGGAAAAGTTCTTTATCCCATCTTATCTTATTGATCATTTAACGTCCTCTTCAGGGCGATCTTTCCAGTGGCCGGCATCCGCCGTATTCAGGGACAATCTGAATGGCTTAAAACGCACTGGCTTTTACATTATTATACTGTAATAATTACATATGTCAAAAGAAGCTGCTGATTTTAATTTTCCCCGCCTTTCCGGACCCGAGTGATGAACCGCTGTTTTTATTCAATGTTGACCTTGCATAACACAATTTGTCAATATATAATGGTGAGTAACACGAACGTTCCTGTATCGAAAATTCTGTTTTGGGGGGTGATCTCAGGAAACTATGTACAAGTTTCTTTCGCTTTTTATATATCCCGCAGCCATTTTCCTTTTTACCGGTTTCATCCTACCGGTAAACGTCACGGCCCAGGAGGATACCCGGAAGAAAAAAATATCCGAGTTGCAGGCCGAGATCGAATCGAAGTTAAAGGTCCACAATAGAGCCCGGACCGACCGGGACCGGTCGAGAGAAACCACAGGGCCCCTCAGAAAGACAGATACAAGGACGGCTAAAAGCTTTTTCGTATTTGCCGGGAATAGCGAATTCGCTCCTTATTCCTACTATACCGACGATAATCCTACCGGGTTTTCCGTGGATCTGCTTAAGATCCTTTCCGCCAGTATTAACAAAAGAATTTACCTGAAACTAATGCCGTGGGAGAAATGCATTTCGGATCTGAAAACGGGAAAGATAGACGGTCTTATCGGCGCACCCATACACGAAGAACGGGAAGCGTACTTTGATTACTCCCTGCCGGTGGCCGAAATAGATCTCGCGATATTCGTTGAAACCCAGAACCGTTACGTCAACTCAATAAAATCCCTTGAAGGGACCGTAGTCGCCGTCCATAAGGAAAGTCTTTTCATAGATGAATTCAAGAAATATACACGCATCCAGCTTCTTGAAACAGGGTCTGTTCTTGAAGCCCTGAAAAAGCTGAAAAACAGGGAAGTCACCGCCGTCATCGCTGAAAAGAACGTGGCCCTCTTTTATATCCAGCAGGGAAAGATCGAAGGTCTCAAGATCGTCGGGCCTCCCGTAGGCAACGTCTACGAATATGCCCTGGCTACAAGGAAAGGAGAAACGGAACTCCTGAAAGACATCAACCGCGGCATAACCCTGCTTGAAGATAACGAGACCTTGAACAAACTTACCAGAAAATGGTTCGGGCTCAGGCTGGTAGAACCCTTCCCGTGGAAGATGGTCTCGCTGGTCATTGGAGGGATCACGGGTATAATGTTACTGCTCATGGCGTCACTGTGGGTAATATCGCTGAACGCCACCGTGAAATCGAAGACCATGCAGATACAGCTTATGAGCGAAAAAATGGTGGAAAAAGACAAGCTTGCCGTTCTCGGAAAACTGGCCGGTCAGATAGCGCATGAGCTGCGCACTCCCTTAAGCATAATAAACAATTCCGTGTTCCTGCTCCGCAAAGAAGGCAGCAAAAACAGGGAGATATTCGAAAAAAGATTGCGGACACTGGAAGACAAGATAAAACTTTCCAGTAACATCCTTGAAAGCATTCTCAGCTATTCCCGCGTAAAGGCGGAAATGGCCACGACCGTCTCAGTGAAGGAATGCGTGGAGGAGGTCCTAAAGGATATAGGAATACCGGAAGAGATCGAAAGGGATATAAGTTTCGAACAGGAGGATTTTCTTCTGGTCTTCATGGACTTCCACCAGCTCTACAGCGTATTGCGTAACCTTGTCCTGAACGCCGTCCAGGCCATGGGTCCGGAAGGCAAACTGACAATAAAAGTATGCCCCTCCAAGGATGGAATGACAATAAATACGCGCATCTGTGATTCCGGACATGGTATAATGAATAGCGCCCGGAACAAGATATTCAACCTGTTCTACAGCACTAAAATAACAGGCACGGGGCTCGGGCTTCCCATATCAAAATCAATAATCGAGGCCAATGACGGAAAGCTTCTCCTGGAGGATACAAGTGAAAAAGGCACCTGTTTCATCGTGAAATTGCTTTCCGTAAAAACATTGAGAAAATGATCGAAAAAAAAGGTCAAAAAATACTGCTCGTGGACGACGACAGGGACATGTGCGAATCCCTGGCTGACGTCCTCACCCTTGACTCGAATTATAACGTCAGCTTTACCACTTCTCCTCTCAAGGCCCTTGAAATGGTCAAAACAGATGATTTCTCGCTCGTTATACTTGATTACAAGATGCCGGACATGAACGGCGTGGAACTTTTAAAACACATAAAGGAGATCCGGCCGGATTTGATCGTCTTCATGCTTACCGCTTTCATCTCTAACGAGTTGATAGAACAGGCGAAAAAAGTGGGCGCGGACAGGGTCCTTTCCAAGTTCATATGGCCCAAAGAGATCCTTAAATACATTAAGAAAGTCATCGGTTAGAAGGGGTCACGGTTAGAAGGGGTCAGACCTTGACATTGACATTTTTTAACAATTTAGATTATGTCAAGGTCTGACCCATCTATTACTACTGTTACTGAAATATAAGAAGGAGGAGCGTTTTATGGTATTCATACCCATTCTTGGTCTCGGGGGTATTCTTTTCGCGATAATAACTTTTTTTACGGTCCTGAAAAAACCGGAAGGCCTTGATAAAATGCGCGAGATCTCTTACGAGGTCCATAAAGGCGCCATGGTCTTTCTAAGCCGCGAGTACCGAATAATACTTATTTTCGTGGCTATA
>JAYEOV010000034.1:0-4338 GCA_034723315.1 Candidatus Omnitrophota bacterium
GATCGTGATCTTTTGGCAGGGGCGGGAGTAGCGCTTGTAAAGAATTATTGAGCCTATGAGTAATAATAGGGACAAAAAAATAACTACGAACTTTTCTGATTTTTTCATGACATCGTATTTCGGTTATCGGTTGCGCGGCTGGAATCGTCAATCGTCTTGCGGTTGCACGTACCGAAATTTATTCCAGGCTAAAGCTAAATTATATAATGTCTGCTCACTTTATCATATTCATCAATTAATTCTTCGCATATTTTGCTATTTATACGCAAATTATTCAATTCACCCTATCAACGTATACCTTTTCCAGCTACGCAACCGGTTACCGTATAACACAGTTACATTATCTCTTTTTTGACATTATGTCAATTTTATTTTACTATTACATCAAGATTGTATAGAATTTTTTTTCTATTCCCCACCCACTTCGACCTGGTACAGGCCGGCGTGGGTGCCTGTCAGCCAGAAGTGTTTGCCGTCCCAGGCGATGCCGGTCGTTCTTTTGGCGGGGGACCTGAAAGAGCCTAATACGCTGAAAGTGTCCACATCCACCTTATAAACAAGGTCACTGTACCAGCTGGTGATCCAGAGGCGCCTTCCGTCCCAGGCGAGCTGCGAAGGTTCGTGTATCCTTTTTATCCGCATCTTGCGGGACATGTGTTCTTCCCTGTCAAGCTGCATGAGGTAATACTTCGTCCCCAGGCCCCTTTCCCAGGTCAGCACGTAAAGCTTCTCACCCGTCCAGACGATGCCCGTGGGACGAGCGGGGTCCAGGGATATGTCGTATTCGACGTTCATCCTGCCCGCTTCTATCTTTACGCGGTAGATCTTTTTCTCGTTCCAGTCAGTGACCCAGAAGGTCCCGTTATCGGCTATCGTTATGCCCTCGGAGAAAGTGCCCGGGGGTATCACTTCCGACATGACCTCTCCCGTTCCGGTATCCACAAGCCAGGTATTGCCGTTCTCGCCGTTGTTCACCCAGATGTTCTCGCCGTCGTGGAACAGGCCCTCGTGGTAGCCTTTCGGGAGGGGGACTTCCTTGATGACGCGGACCGGGATGTTGCCCTGGTATCCTTTCGCGCGTTTAAGGTCGGGGACTTCGGCGGGATACGCGCCGATCGGAGAAACCAGAAGTAAAAAAACAATGATCAGTTGAAAGGTCTTAAATCTCATGTTTGCATAGGACATAGCGATAAGAACTTTTACTATTTTTCATGCCATTTTTTTTCATTGCGGGCCTACTTGTCCCGAGCAAAGTCAAGGGGAAGAAGTCGAGGAATCTATTCTTGTAACTGCTACCCACGATTTTCTGATTGACAAAGTACCAGACTGTAAACGGTTTTATTCATAACTCATTGATTTGTTAATAATTGACACGTAACATCTTCATAAAAATCATCTCTATCATTCATCGATCTTACTTGGCTAATATCTCCTCAATTTTCAAAATAAAATCCTCTGCATCTTCTATAATCCATTCAGCTTCGTCGTTAGTCAAAACCTCAACACCATATTGTTCAATAACCCTGTTCTCTTGTGCCTTTTCTAAGGTCTCTGCATACTGCTGTTCAAGCTGTTTTGCCTTTTTAATATAGTTGATATATTCCGGTTTTACCCTGCCACGCTCAACATAGAATTTCTTAAAGGCTGCTATAGCACAATAATGAGCTGTTGCTCTAATTCCTATACTAAACAATGCCGCTATTACTGCATGATACATAGCATAGTAACCACAAATAATCGTCCAACCAAATAAATCATTATCAAACATTGTCTTCATTGCCCGTAAATTACTATGCGCTTTATCAATATGTTGTCTAACCCTTTTACTATTTACAGGTATTCTTCGAAGATTGGGTTTTCCTTCTTTAGGATGGAAACATCCACGTAAAGTTTTCTCAATCTATTTAGGCATATGATTTGCCTCCTTCTCTAATCAATTGCCAAAACAAAAATTCATTATACAAAATCACCCTGTCTTTCCATAGTTCATCGTAAAACTCAGTCTTATTTCTAAACCCTTCTATAAATTTATCAATTGTAGTGCTTATCGGCCTTATTTCCAATAGTGGACTTACATCTATTTTGCCCTTATTCAAAGCTGCACTTACATCCTTATCCTTTTCCGAAACAACTACTAATATATCTATGTCACTATCCTTGCTCCATTCACCTCTTGCTACCGAGCCAAAAAGTATTACTAATTGGATTTTTTTGCTTGATAAGCCTATTATATTCTGCGTATACTTTTGCAATAATCTGGCTATCTTTTTGTTTTTATTGTAAAATTTATTTCTCTTTTCAAGTTCTAAGAATTCAAATATTTTTAGAAGAGCTCCGTTTTCCAAGTTAGGCTTAAAAAAAACCATATTAGAAACATTTCGCCTCTTAAACATATTATCCTTCAAAAATAAACGCAGTGAGTTATTAGCGTTAGTCAATGAAACCCCTGACATTCGAGCTATTTCTCTAAGATGTATCTCTTTAAATGGGGCATTCAAAAAAATTTCTAATATCTTTTTTCTTCTAATGGGTATTAACATATTTTTCCTCTGTTCTATTGAATGGAACAACTGTTCTATATTGTAGAACAGTAAGCGCCTCGAGTCAACCTTTTTTTAGCTCAAAGGTTTAATCTGCCGATCCATCACTAGACTTCAGTCTGGTGATGGATAAGCTGCTCGAAGAGCGCAAGTGATAGCTTGAAACCGGGGAAGCCGCCGACTTCAGTCGGCGGAGGGTCACTTAATATACCGCACTATTACACTACGATATTGACGAGTCTGTCCGGGAGGATTATCCATTTGCGGATCTCTTTGCCGGTGATCCATTCTTTGATCTTTTCGTCGGTCAGGACGAGTTCTTTTATCCCGTCCTGATCAAGGTCACGCGGCATCTCTATCGTGCCGCGCAGTTTGCCGTTGACCTGGACCGGGACGACCACCGTGCCGGTTTCCAGCATATCTTCACGGAACTCGGGCCAGCTCCTTTTGAAAACGCTCATTGTGCCGCCAAGTTTCCCGTGAAGCTCTTCCGCTATGTGCGGGACGAAAGGCGCGAGAAGCACGGTCATCTTGTCCATGACCTCGGCGAGGCACTCCTTATCGTAACAGCTTTCTCCTTTTTCGCTGATACCAACGTATGCATGGTTCACGAGCTCCATTACCGCGCTTATCGCCGTGTTGAAATGAAAGGATCCGTCGATGTCTTCGGTGACCTTCTTGATCGTCCGGTGCATCTTTCTTATGAGGTCTTCCCGGATTTTCGGGTCGCCTCCTGTCTCCGGCGCTTTGTCAAGAACGTCCAGGAGGTTCCAGGCCCTTTTAAGGAACCTGTAGGCGCCTTCCACTCCCCTGTCCGACCACTCGGCGTCTTTTTCAGGCGGGCCGATGAACAGGGTATAAAGCCGTACCGTGTCAGCGCCGTATCTTTTGATGAGCTTGTCCGGGCTGACGACGTTGCCTTTTGACTTGGACATCTTGGCGCCGTCTTTTATTATCATGCCCTGAGTGAAGAGCCGGCCGAATGGTTCGTCAAAACCCACCCAGTCCAGGTCATAAAGGACTTTTGTCACGAACCTGGAGTATAAAAGGTGCAGTATGGCGTGTTCTACGCCGCCTATGTACTGGTCCACCGGCAGCCAGTTGTTTACGTCCCCGGGGTCAAAGGGTTTATCGTCCAGTTTCGGTGATATGTACCTGAGATAGTACCAGCTGGAATCGACGAAAGTGTCCATGGTGTCTATCTCGCGTTTCGCCGGGCCGCCGCATCCGGGGCATTCCGTATTCACGAAATCAGGCGCGTCTTTCAGCGGCGATTCACCGGTCGGGCGGAATCCCACGCCTTCGGGCAGGATCACCGGAAGCTTGTCCTCCGGAACTGGGACGATACCGCATTTCTGACAGTGAACTACCGGGATGGGAGCGCCCCAGTATCTCTGGCGGGAGATAAGCCAGTCCCGCAGTTTAAAATGGATCGACCTCTTGCCGATACCCTCTTTCTCCATGTGGTCGGCGATGGCTTCCATGGCGTCGGTGTTCTTCATGTCGTTGAATTGGGCGGAATTGACAAGGACGCCTTTGTCCTCGTACGCTTCGGTCATCTTTTCGGCTTCGAGATGGTCTTGCGGGTTGTCTATGACGACTTCTATCGGAAGGCCGTATTTCTTAGCGAACTCAAAGTCTCTCTGGTCGTGCGCGGGGACGGCCATGACCGCGCCCGTGCCGTATTCCATGAGGACGTAGTCGGCTATCCACAGGGGTATCTTCCGGCCGTTTATCCTGTTTATGACGTAACGGCCGGTGAATATGCCTTTCTTTTCGGTCTCTGTCTGCGCGCGTT
>JAYEOV010000034.1:4438-13113 GCA_034723315.1 Candidatus Omnitrophota bacterium
GCGCCCGTGCCGTATTCCATGAGGACGTAGTCGGCTATCCACAGGGGTATCTTCCGGCCGTTTATCCTGTTTATGACGTAACGGCCGGTGAATATGCCTTTCTTTTCGGTCTCTGTCTGCGCGCGTTTTATTTTGGATTCGTTGAGGACTTCATTGACGAATTTCATGATCTTGTCCTTCCCGGGGCTCTGTGCTATAAGTTCCTGTATCATAGGATGTTCCGCGGCAAGAACCATATAAGTGCAGCCGTAGATGGTGTCCACGCGTGTGGTGAAACAGCTAAGGACTTTTTCGGAATCCACCACGGGAAAATCTATGTTCACACCTTCTGACCGGCCGATCCAGTTGCGCTGCATTATCCTGACCTTTTCGGGCCATTCGTCAAGTTTATCTATATCGTCAAGGAGTCTCTGGGCGTACTCTGTTATCCTGAAGAACCACTGCTTGAGTTCTTTCTGTTCCACCTGGGTATCGCATCTTTCGCAGGAGCCGTCTATGACCTGTTCGTTGGCAAGGACCGTGTTACATGAAGGGCACCAGTTGACGAAGGCCTGTTTTCTGTAGGCGAGACCTTTCTCAAAAAGCTTGAGGAATATCCACTGTGTCCATTTATAGTAGTCGGGGTCGCAGGAAGTGACTTCCCTGTCCCAGTCGTATTCAACGCCCCAGGAATCCATCTGGCGTTTCATTACTTCTATATTGTCGAATGTGGATCTTTTCGGGTGGACGCCTTTCTTTATCGCGGCGTTCTCCGCCGGCAGGCCGAAAGCGTCCCAGCCCATCGGCGCGAGAACGTTGCAGCCTCTCATCATCTTGTACCTGGCGACGACGTCGCCTATGATGTAATTGCGGCCGTGGCCGACGTGAAGGCCCGCCGAAGGATACGGGAACATCATCAGGCAGTAGTATTTATCGGCGGTCTCTTTTATGTCTACCTTGAAGAGGCCTTCTTCTTTCCACTTCTTCTGCCATTTAGGTTCTATTTCGCCGGGGTTGTAGCTATTCATTATACTGATCGTCTTTCGCTGTTCGGTTGCGCTGCTCGAATCGTTTTTCGGTTTGGTAACGCGTTATAGTTACCAGAAACCCAGTTACCAGTTAACGGTTATCGGTTATCAGAAAACAGTTAACTGGTAACAGTTAACAGATAACAAATATTCCTGGATGCTGGTTACTTGTTTTGAAAAATGTAGCTCAAAAACTTATACACCAGCTTCGCCGCCAGAAAGTCCGGGGCTTTGTTCGTTTTATTCGGGCAGAGTTCGACTACGTCAAACCCCACCACGTTCTTATGCTCGGCAACCGCTTTCAAAAGGCCCGTGACCCGGTACCAGTCAAGCCCTCCCGGCTGCGGCGTCCCCGTTGAAGGCATCACCGAAGGATCAAAAACGTCCAGGTCTATGGTTACATAGACGTTCTCTGAAAGACGTCCAACGGCTTCGTCTATCCGGTCCTCGTTATGGACGATGTCCCTTGCCGGAAATATGTCATCCGTATCAAGCTTGCCTTTATCCTCTACCGGCATGCTCCTCAGGCCCACCTGGACAAGCGGACAGATCTCTTTTATCCTGGCGGCGGTACAGGCGTGATTGTAAGGACTGCCCTTGTATTCTTCCCTGAGATCCGAATGGGCGTCAAGCTGAAGCGCGCACAGATCCCCGTACTTTGCGCTGTGGGCTGCCACCGAGCCTATGCTTACCGAATGTTCCCCGCCTATCGTGACGACGAACTTGCCGGAATCAAGAAGCTCGAGGACCTTTTCCTCCACCTGCCGGACCATTTCCCCGGGATAGGCCTCCGTCTGAAGCGGCGCGCATGTATGTATCCCGCGGGTGTAAACTTCGGAGTCCGTTTCCATGTCATAGAGTTCCAGTTCCCGGGAGGCCTCTAATAAAGCAAAGGGGCCCTTTGCGGCCCCCTTTATCCAAGTGCTTGTCTTATCATAAGGAACTGGCAGGATAGCTATCCTTGATCTATCCCGATCAGTGAACGATCTTTCGATTTCCCCAAAGCCGCTGTACTGTTCCATAGGTTTTATGGCCCCGTCAAACGGCAGCTGCTTCTGCGGGCTGTATGTATCTTATAAAATCCTTGCCCCTGCTGACAACGTGTTTATCGTAATCCTTTGATTCAAACGCGTTTATCAGATACTCGGCGGCAAATTCCACGTTAAAATCCTTGCAGGAAAAGACATCCACGAAACAGTAATCCTTCTCCTGGAAAGTGTGTATCGAGATGTGGCTTTCGGCGATTATCATTGTTCCCGTTATGCCCTTATCCTCGGGAACCAGGCCCGAATACGGGAACACGTACGGCTGCGTGATCCTGGTCATGCCGATCTTATCCGGGAGCTCGTTCAGGACGTTGAATACCAGGTTGTAATCCTTGAGCTTTCCCTCGTTACACTTTCTGAGGTCCAGCATTAAATGCGGGCCAAAAGATTCTTTTCTGCCCTCTTTCATCCCCCTGCCTCCATTTTTGGTAGTTGATCTTTCATCAGAGGGTTACAAAAAAACAGGGCTAAAAACCCCCTCTGACTTATCCATAAAACAGTAATATATCTATTTTAGTTTAGATGAGTATATTTTTATTAAGCCGGTTTGTCAATAAAAAAATCAGATAGAAACTAGGGACAGACACTAGTTTCCACCAGAAACTAGTGTCTGTCCCTAGTTTCTATCCCGTAATAAGAGCCTCTTTTCGGGCCTTTGACCATAGTTTAATTTGATTTTCACGTTTTAATGCGGCTGACCTGGTTAAATGTTTTTCCTTATAGACCAGTCTTACCGGTAAACGGCTCCTCGTACACTTACTTGATTTCGCTCCCGCGTTATTATGTTCACGCAGGCGCCTGTTGATATCATTTGTAATACCAGCATACAGGGCATTATCCGAACATCTAAGAACATACATAAACCACATTATTTTTTTCTCGACGCGTTCCAGAAACTAGGGACAGACACTAGTTTCTGGTGGAGCTGAGGGGGCTCGAACCCCTGACCTCATGCATGCCATGCACGCGCTCTCCCAGCTGAGCTACAGCCCCACCGAAAATATCAGAAAAAAATAATATAACACCCCCATAATGTGCTGTCAACGAAAAACAGGGCTCTGTCCCTGTTTTACACGGCCTGGAGGGCGAGCTGGATATTGTCGTGGAAATCCCGCAGTTTCTCAAAATACATCCTTGTTACCGGCGGCAATGCCAGCGATATGGCCAGGTTCAACCTTACGGTAGAGGAAGGATGTATCATGTTATCAAGTGTCTTATCAGTAACCGTTACGTCTTCCCTGAAAACCCCGTATAATTTCTTAAGCCTTTCGAGAAGCCTCTTTTTCAATGGCGGAAGCTCCTTCTCTTCTTCATCGCTTTTCCCGGCATCCCTCCTCTTCGCTATGGCCAGCGCCGCCTTGGCAAGGCCTACGGTCAATGCTGCCTCAAAATTCCTGAGAAGGACACCTTTATCCTTAATGGCGGTGATCCCGTCCAGCGCCACGGGATACTGATTCGGCGCGAGTTTAATATCCTCCTCCCTCGCCCATTCCAGATACGCCTTTGAAATTATGGACACTTCTACCGCGTTTTCGCGCCTCGCCGCGTTGATACGCTTCTCGACCAGTTCGTCTATATTACCGGACAACCGGAACAAAAGCGCCTTTGCCTTTATTTTCTCCCTTAACAGGGATACCGCATCTTGTTCCGCGGCCGCGTTATCGGCCTCTTCTATAAGGGCCGACGGCGCCGGGCCTTTCCCCGTAATATCCGGGATCTCAAATATGAAATTCACGTTCTCCAGGTTAAGACATGCCAGGATCAGATACGCCCATGTCTCCATATTTTCCCGTATGTCATCTTCCGGTATCAGTGTCAGATCTATCACGATGTCAATGGGAAACCCCTTCTTTTTCGCTTTCGCGTCATCATCCTGTATCCCATCCAGATACGCCCGCACCCTTGTGAACACCTGCCTGCCGCGAATATTCGTGCCTTTGATCATTTTTTCTATTTCTCTTATCTCTTCTTCCGTTAAACGCCCGCGGGACGTCTCCGGGATATCGCCTTCATCCATTCCCGTTACAGCTTCTCCCGCATCAGTCGCGTCTTTGCCTGCCCTTTCTTCATCCATACCGGCTGTTTGTCTCCTTATCCACCCCGCTATTAATGAATCAGCTATCGTCCCATGAATCGGCAAAAGAAGATCGTCAACATTATCCTCTGCCACTTTTAAATCCAACCCATAAGCTTTACTTTTCTCGGGATCTTTGTACCAGTCACTCATTTCCGCGGCTTCCTCTTTTGCGGCAACTACAATTACATCGCCCTCTATTCCGAGAATTACCTGCGACGAAACAACATCCACTACGAACCTGTCATCCACAAGAAGATACCAGTGTTCATTATTTCCCATAACTTTATAGATCAATTCGATTTTCGGATCGGGTATACCTTTGAGCATCTCGGATGGTATATCTCCTTCCACGGCTAAGCCTGCTTTTACTTTGCGTATCCTTCCAAGCAGTCTTCCTATTATCGCGTTTATCGACATGCACCCGCCTTTAATATGGAATCTACTTTTGTCATCGACAAAATATTCATGCATTCCGGAAACCAGCTCGTGTATGCTCTTTATGTCTTTTTCAGTCTCTGACGGACCCGGATCGTCAATACTGTCCGCGGCAGAAGCCCTTTCCCGCGCCTCACGCGTGATCCGGGATGTCTCTTCCGCGGCCGCGCCGGTTTCGGCGCTGCCGCCTTCATTCCCGCCGGCTTTACCGGTTTTCTCCAGAGCGCGTTCCTGCAAGCTGCGCGCATACTCAAATACGCGGTCTTTTAATTCATCAGTGTCATCCATATTTATGTCAAGGCCGCGTATCTGCTCAGGACCGCCAAAAAACCTGACAGCGAATTCCCGTAACGCCCTGTTAATTATATGTTCATTTTCAGGTCCCGCGATCTTTAAGACATTTACCAGATTGTCAACCGAGTCATAAACCGAATCCCTGAAAAAATCCTCGCTGATCCCGGATATTTCATGAAAATCCCCAAAATCCGTGCCATGGCCGAAAATATCGGAATCTATTATCGAACCGAGCTGACTCTCTAAAATGCCTGTCTCTAAAATAATTCTCATGCTTTTCCCGTAATTTCTCGATAATTCCGATAAATATTCGCTCACTGTCAGGCCTGATTCCTCTATTATCGCGTTGAAAACATCTTTGTCAGGCCGCCCCTCCCTTTCAAAGAAAACCGAAAGACGGCGGTAATCACCGACCGGGACTCTTAAAGAAATACCGTGATACTGATCCATCCGCAAAGTATCGAGCGTCCACCGTGTCAGATCAGCGCCTTTTTCCAGCAGCAATAATTCCCTGCTTACCGAGGAAACATCAAGGAACCCCAAACCCACCGGAGTGCGTGTGCTTAACTGATACCACCAGTCAAGGAATATACCGGGTTTACCCGCATGTTCTTCATAGGTTGTCGAGGGAAAGTCAAAGCTGAAATTATGACGCCTGTATGCCGCTACACCCGCGGCTTTAAACTCAAAGCCGAAAACGGAACGTTTCTCCAGCGTCCCGTCCTGGTAATCTTTCTCATCCCTTACGATCCTTATACCTTCCCCATCCCTTACCAGGGCGACGGTATATGGAACGGGCAGCAGTATCGACCGTCCGCCTATCCCCAGCACGGGTATCTCAAAAGGCTGGCCATCTTTACCGTAAACCCTCCTTAATCCAAACCTTTCATAAACCTCCCGGTCACTGAGCGGCCTGATATACCTGTCACTGGGAGCCCCTTTCTTTTTCACGTAGAACGGTCCGGTCGTTAACAGCAAAGCCCCTTCTTTCCTCTTCATGGCTTTATCCATATACGCCGGCAGTTCAACGCCTGACGGCATATTCAATGATCTGCCTTCCATTACATAAACATGGGCCTGAAGAGGAATAAACGGATCGCCCTGTTTGAAATATCTCCTTCCCCCTGTTTCACCGTCAACTATGATACTGCTCGCTTTTTGTGAAACAGCTTCCTCTACACCCTTTGCGGCCTCTTCTTTGAGAGTGTACAGATCATTATCCGCGATTACCGAATATCTCAGTGCCGCTTCCTCTTCGCTCTTGTTTTTTATACCTTCCGGAGAGATCTTTCGTATCCACGCGGATACCATTCGCTTTTTAATATCCCCTGTTAGATCTCTGTCTCTCCCGCCAAACACCTCCCTCTGCAGTATCCTTAACAGATAATGCCGGTTCTCCGGCCGGTTCAGTGTCTCTTTATCCCAATTCACCCATTCTTCTTTATCCTGTCTCAGACTTTCCAGGGCCCCGGTAATATCTATTACCTTTTTCACCCCGCCCGCATCAACTGCCAGTTCCTTTTCCCTTAACCTTAACCGCAATCCCCCGGCCTCCGGCCCGCTTGTCCCGCTTGTCCCGAGCCCTTCGACTTCGCTCAGGGTAAACTCCGACGGGGGATGACCCTTTTTACTGAGAAGATATTCCCCTATCTCATGAAATAACGCTATGGGATCAGCGGCAAGATCTTTGTGGAGCGCGATGAGATCATGTTGTTCTGAGGCAAAACCGAAGAGGTCCTCAATAAGGGTGTCGAAAGCATAAAACGCCGGGGGCGAGTGTTCGAGGAGGCTTAATATCGCGAGGATCAATTCTTTATGCGACCTGTTCTTGAATTTCAAGTTCTCCGTATCTTCACGCATTTTTTTCACCGGATCCATATCTTCTCTTGTGAGCTCAAGAATTCCCGCTTTCTCCTCAATGCCGGGTTTATATACGTCTACTTCCGCTTTACTCTTATCACTTCGCGTAAACCTCAGATCTGACGTCCGCGCCCGGGCGCGTTTGCCGATCTGCGGCGTATCCTGGCGGCGTTCATAGTCTTCCTTTTCCAGCCCGTAGATCCCTTCCAATGCGGGCATATATTCTTCGATCAAACCGATCTTTAATCCTTCTCTAAAACCTTCCTCCATCAGCATTTTTTTGTACCGGAAAGCCCTCAAATATTGAATTTCTTCGGTTGTCTCCAGGTCATTCATGACCGCCTCCAGATAAGCATCGATATCCAGACTGGAAATATCAACCCCCATCTTCCGTATCTTTTCTTTCACCGTATTATTTAGAAAACCGGGCTTAATTCTGTCCATTCTGTGAATAGCCAGAAGGGCCATCAACCCGGCTAAAACCTCCTCTACTGTTTTGGCGTGTATTACCCTTTCAGTATCGCCATGCCTGAGAGCTTTTTCGTGCGCTCTCGCAAATTCCGGAAACGCGGCGCGCGCCAACATGTGCCCAAAAACTTCATTAACGACATCAAGCCCCTTAACCTCTTCACTGACCTTCATTACCTCCCTGCCGTCTTTTGTAACAACTTTTTCAAGATAACTTTTATCAATAAGGAGAAAATACTGAAATTCATCAGATACGTATATCTGCGCCTTAAATCGCGGAACGCCGATCCCTGTTTGAGCGGCGCTATCCACAAAAATGATCTCGGGGACCGTCTCCGGCTCAAAGAGTCCTAAAATACGGATATAATCCGTCAGATATCTTCGCAGGTCTTGTTCCGCGGAAGGAAAATCCAGTCGTCTCTTTAAAAGTTCCCTGTCCAGGCCTGCTATCTCTTGAATTGACATTTCAGCGAGCTTTGCGACTCTCGCGGCCTTTCTTTCGGGCATATTGTTTATCATCTCCGAATAAACTTTTATACCTTCGATCAACGGCCGCAATCTTTTCTTTTTCAATCTGGATCTGATCTCATCAGATAAATTTTCAGAGTAATCCAGCATAAGCTTCGTCTCCAGGGCTTCCACTGTATCTACTATGATCGGCGCTACGTTATCGCGAGGAGGTAACCAGTGCAAAATTTTATTTCCCGTTATTACAGCCGTCGGAATAGCGTAAACGCCGTTGCCCATGTGGCTCAGACCCGTATCCAGGGTAACAAGCCCGCTGCTTACCCCCAGAATGTCATTAATGAACGGAAAGATATTCTCTTTGGGCAGTAATATATTGTCTTCACTGACACCTGTCCGTTTTCTCACTTCTTTAATTACATCGGCGACAAAGACAAAGTCTCCTTCCATTTCACCGTTACTGGTAAATACAAAATAGGCGTCTTTTACGTTCTGCATCAACTCCGTGACCAGATCAGCCCATATGCTCACCTTTTTTGAACGGCTTTCGCTTAATAACGCATACTGAGCTACCGCGCACGTATTAACGACGATAATCTTCTTTGTGAGGTCAAAAGCGCCGGCCGGCGCCGCGTAATTCATGTCATTGTGCCATCTTTTCAATAACGTCAGCGCGGCTGTTGACTCCTCCGCACTGAGGTTTATGGTTGTTAGATTATCTTTATTGACGTTCAAACCGATCTTGTTATATATTTCCATGGCATGCCGCCAGGCTGCCGACCGGCCCAATATCCCATCGGTCATTACTCTCTCCATAGCATCCTCCAAACCCGCTATTTGATGTTCGTTTCCATCCCGATCCTTATACAGGAAAATTTCCGGAGTTCTCAATAATGCCGGTTCCTGGGCTGAATTTAACTGAGCAAGTGAATCCGTAAGGATCACATGGGGCGGTCTGGAATGAGGGAAATCTTCCGGGGACATATGAGAAAAATAAAGCGGTGACGGGAACATGCCAAAAAC
>JAYEOV010000035.1:0-76077 GCA_034723315.1 Candidatus Omnitrophota bacterium
GGCGTTACGGAACGCTATAAAATCGGCGACCATGTCATAGGGACGGTTACCGATATAACCAGCTACGGTGCATTGATAGAACTGGAGGAAGGCATTGAAGGCTTCGTCCGATCTTCCGATCTCTCCTGGACCGAAGAGATCATCTTTCCCGGCGAAATACTCAAAAAAGACGAAGAGATCGAAGCGGTTATATTGGATATCAACGAGAAAGACAGGAAAATCGCCCTGGGGATCAAACAGCTCCTGCCGGACCCGTGGGAAGGCGTTACGGAACGCTATAAAGTCGGCCAGCATATAAAAGTGACTGTCACCAATCTTGATTATCAGGGTGTTTTGGCCGAACTCGAGGAAGGGATCAAAGGGTTTATCCATCCTTCCGATCTCTCCTGGACCGAAGAAATCATCTATCCCGGCGAAATACTCAAAAAAGATGAAGAGATCGAAGCGGTCATACTGGATATCGACGAGAAAAACAGGAAAATCGTTCTGGGGATCAAACAGCTCATGCCGGACCCGTGGGGTGATATTGTCAAAAGATATAAACCCGGTACGATAACGGAGGGGAAAATCATTAATGTATCTGACTTCGCGATAACTGTTGAACTGGAGGAAAACCTGAAAGGATCATTATCCGTCACCGGGATCGGCATACCCCCCTCCCAAAGGATCGAAAACCTGTTCAAAGTCGGTGATATCATAGACGTTACGGTTAAAGGTATAAACAATATAGATAGAAGACTTATACTCTCTCTCGAAGAATCAGCTAAAAAAGCGATCCTTGAAACGGTAACAAATAACAAAGAAACAAACCAGGACTAGAAAAATGAGAAAACCCTTCAACACTCCGATATTCCGCCTTTTATTGATCGCTCTCGCAGTGATCTCTGTTTCGTTGTTATTCGCCTGGCTAAGCTCTGTCCTCCTGCGGGAAAAACCCAATGTGATAATTATTACCGCGAACTCATTAAGACCCGAACACCTGAGTTGTTACGGTTATAAGCATATAGAAACAAAAACTCTGGATAAGCTGGCACAAGAAGGTATTTTGTTTGAAAAAGCGTATTGCAGTGTTCCTAACGCTATTCACAGTTACGCGTCGATCCTGACCGGTAAGAACGGAGGGGAAGTCATTTCGCAAAAAGGAGATACTATAAGCCTCAAAACTTCCTATGAACTCCTGTGCGGATATCTTGGAAACGCCGGCTATATACCGATAGCAGTCGTATCAAACCCGGCAATAACCAGTAAAAGGAACTTTGAAAAAGATTTTGCAGTCTTTGAAAATGTTTCCTTGACTCCCCCGGGAACACAAAAAGCACAAATAAATCTCCCGACGGACCGGGCCTTAGAGATTCTAAAAAAATACAACCATGATAAAAAACCCGTTTTCATGTGGCTGGAATATTCGATCCCGAGAAGAGACTATGTATTGCCCGAAAATTTCAAAAAAGCGCAAGACTCACACCCATATGACCGTCAGGTCCTCTTTTTGGACGAAGAACTACAAAAATTCTTCCAAGGGCTGAAAAAACTGGGCATGGACAGGAATACAATAATTATATTTACCGCGGCAACCGGTACAGCTTTCAACGAACATGGAGAACCGTCCGAAGGAATATTCATATATGACACAACAACAAGAGTGCCCCTGATCATAAAAAGCGCATATCTCCCCGGACAGAAAAGAATAAATGCGCTGGCCTCGCATACAGACATCACTCCTACAATTTTGGACCTGCTGAATATTGATTATCCTTCAAATGAGTTCAATGGGATAAACCTTACACCGGTTATTAAGGGACCGTCTGAAGCACAGGAAAAACGCGGGCTTTATCTCGAAAGTTTAATGGGATATTACAGTTTTGCGTGGAGTCCCGTAGTAGGCCTGGTTACAGATGGCCATAAGTATATAGAGCTCCCAAAGCCGGAGTTATATGATCTGAGCAAAGATCCGCATGAATTGCATAACATAGTTGAGCAGACCCCTCTCAAGGCCGGGGTCATGAAAGATGAATTGCTTAAATATATTGAAGAAAAAAGGCCCGAACTTACCGGAATTATAGACAAGGGCGCTGATCCAAAGGAGAAGATCGGCCTCCTGAAACCCGTAAATTTCACCGATATCGATGCCAATTCTAAGATCCGTTTTCTAAAGCTGTTATTGTCAAGAGACCCGAAGAATAAAGAATTCAAATATTTACTTGGCGAGGTCTACTACAATACCGGCAGGATAGCGGAAGGAATAAGACAAATGATAGAGCTGACACAAACTTACCCTGATTTCAACAGGGCCTGGCAGGGCCTGGGGTTACTCTATGAGAAAGAAAATAATCCTGACAAAGCAATCGAATGCTATAATAAAGCCCTGGCAATCGACCCTGATATGCCAATTTCCCTGAATAACCTGGCATGGCGTTACGCTGAAAAGGGAATAAACCTTGATGAAGCTCTTGAATACGCAGAAAAGGCAAACGAACTTACGCCAAACATGCCCTCGATCCTGGACACCCTTGCCAATATCTATTTCAAGATGGGCAACAAAGATAAAGCTGAAGAATTACTTGAACAAGCTATCGCTGTCAATCCCCATGGAAAAAAAGTCGAATACCTGCAGGAAAGACTTAAGGAGATCCAGACCAGCGAGTAATATCTCCCTGATGAATTGATCAAAGATCCTTCCTCTTCCCCTTCAAAAAATTGGGGTCAGAGCTTAACAGTTAACAAAAACTCCATGCTAATGTTAAGTGTTAAGCTCTGACCCCAATTTTTTGAATGCCAAGGCCCCTTTTATGCGCGCCTCGTGTGCTCACACGGCGTCCTCGGAACCATGTCCTCGGTCACGCGGGGATGACATAGAGTGCCGCGGGGATGACAAATTGTAACTTGTATGCGATAATTATGTTATGAAATACGACCTTTATCAGCAGAAAGCCATAGATCATATAAACGAGGGGTATTCGGTGATCGTGTCGGCGCCTACGGGTGCGGGGAAGACGGCTATTGCCGAACACGTCATCGACGACTGTATAGCTCGTGGAACAAGGGTCGTCTACACTGCCCCTATAAAGGCTCTTTCCAATCAGAAATTCCGCGATTTCCAGGCACTTTATCATGATAAGACAGGAATACTCACCGGGGACGTCAGTATCAACCCCCACGCCTCTATCCTTATAATGACCACGGAGATATTCCGGAACAAGATACTTACGGGAGAATCCGGCCTTGAAGATTACTCGTGGGTGATATTCGACGAGATACATTACATTGACGATTACGAGCGCGGAACCGTGTGGGAGGAATCGCTTATATTCATGCCGGGACACATGAAGATGCTGGCGCTTTCAGCTACCATACCTAATATAGACGAGTTCTCCGATTGGATACATTCCATACATGGGAAACCCCTTAAAGTTGTAAAAGAAGACAAGCGACCCGTTCCCCTTCACCTCTTCTACCAGTGCGAAAATAAGTTTCTGGATAATCTGAACAGGATAAAAAGGTCAATGGCCGGTAAGGGCGGAAAAAAATACTATTACCGCCGCGGAAGGAGATATGTCAACGGGATGTCCCTGAAACCCAACAGACTGGATACCCTCATAAAACATCTGCAGGATACCAATAAGCTCCCCTGCATATATTTCGTGTTCGGCAGGAGGCGGAGCGAATATCTCGCCGAAGAGCTGACAGGTTTTGATTTCCTCAACACCCATGAGAAAGCCGAAATACTCGGTCTCTGGGACCGGCTATGCAGGAAGTTCGGCCTGGAAACTGAGAAAAGCGCAGCCGGGCTTTATCCCCTTATCGAGAGGGGCATTGCCTACCATCACGCCGGCATGCTCCCCACACTGAAAGAGGTGGTGGAACAGTTTTTTACGTCTCGCCTCATAAAGGTGATATTCACCACCGAGACCTTCGCCCTGGGAATAAACATGCCGGCCCGGACAGTGGTATTTGACGAGCTCAGGAAATATAACGGCAGGTTTTTTGCCAATCTTAAGACACGGGATTTTTACCAGATGGCAGGCAGGGCCGGAAGGCGCGGCATAGACGAGGAAGGTTTCGTTTACAGTCGTATCAACCCGAACATGATAAATTACGACGAGATCAAACGGATCGTGAAGGGAAAACCGGAAAAAGTCCAAAGCCGTTTCAATGCTTCTTATGCCACCATTATTAACCTGTACAGGCGGTTCGGCGAGAAACTGTACGACATATATCCCAAGTCGTTGCATTATTTTCAGGAAAAGAAAATGTCCCGCCAAAGGGCGGTCTATCGCATGCGCTCAAGAGTGGGTATCCTTAAGAAACTCGGTTGTATCAGGGATGGGGGGATCACCGAAAAAGGGGATTTCGCCGCCCAGCTCTACGGCCATGAACTTCCCCTTACCGAGCTTAACGCACAGGGTGTCCTGGAGAAACTATCCGGGATCGAACTGGGCACGCTGGCCGTTGCAGCCGTATACGAACCGCGGAAAGGTTCCCGCATGCCGGGAATAAACAGAAAGGCCATGTCCCTGCGGAAAATTACCGATGTCACAGTAAAAACGCTCCACCGTATGGAAAAGAAGTACGGCATCCTGCCTTTAACCAAGGAATACCGTTATCACCTCTCCCCCGCTATCGAGGCCTGGATGAAGGGCGAGGAGTTCAATAAGCTCCTGAACCTGGTTGATGCCGATGAAGGCGAGATAATTCGATGTTTCAGGATGGGAGTCCAGATCCTGCGCGAGATACTCGATACTCCCGGTTCAAGCACTATCAAGGATAAGGTCAAAAGCGCCATCCGCATGATCAACCGCGATATGATCGACGCTGAAAAGCAACTACGGGAATGACAGGGAGATGGATCCTCGACTCCCCTGCTTCGCCTTACAATGAGTAAATGACTCGTACAGGCTTCGCAGAAGACGCTCGGGATGGGTAAAAATGGCACAATTTAGGGCACACTTAAGTGTGCCCTACGAGCTTTATCCTCTAACAATCAAAAAAATAATATTCTCAGGGAACGGTTCAAAATTTAAACTTATACCTGCTTCGCATATTCAATGAGGCGTAAGATTAACCTTAAGATCTCTCCTGACAAAACCCTACTTTAATTGCTCTATCAATTCTCGTTTAAGGCCAATGTATTCTGTACGGGTCAATGAACCTTGCTGGTATTGCTTATTGAGGGACCTCATATCGGCTACATACCTCTTCGTTTCCGCCTCGGGGATGCCAAACCGTTCTGCTTCTGTTTCCAGGGAAGCATCGTCAATTGATACCGTAGCCATCAAGGATTCCATGCTCTCGGTGTTCTGTTCCGATCCTTCTGCATAAACAGAAACAGAGGGCATCACCGGCCACAGCAGCAAAATAATCACTAAACCGGCCGATAAATATTTCTTATACATTGTCTCCTCCTTTTACAGTTACAGCGGCATTATACAACGGTTAGACCAAAGACTAAAGATGAAATTAAATAGTGTCTGTCCCTAATTAACTTTTCACCTGGATTTTCACAATGGCACACCGGCATAATCTATGCCCTACTTATCCTGATCATATAAGGTTAGAACTCGAATATCAAAATAAGAAGGAGGTACAAATGAGGAAAATTACTTTATTGTTGATCGTGCTTTTCCTGACAGGCTTTGTTTTGATGCCCTGTCAGAGTGAGGCCAAGGCATCGAAGGACCAGATGATCAATAACGCGGAGAACGCCCTCAAAGCAGGCGGAGTGGACCTGACCAGTGTGAACCTCATTTACGATGACGGCAACACATTCTGGCAGGAAAGGATCGCTTACATCGAGCAGGATACATCCCAGAACCACGGTATCCTTCCGCACGGCATCCTGAAGAATAAGGAATATCAGGTAATTTACTTTGATTTCGTGGAAAGCTCCCCGATCGGTGACACCTGGTTATTCATGGACCCGGACACAGGCGACGTCATAGGGATATACGAAGAAAGGCAATAACCCTCAACTTATATACAGATATTCACTTTAGAGGGCACAATTTGGTTAGAAACCTATCGTGATGGTTCAGTTGTCGCTCTCTTGAAAGATAAGGCCTGGTAAAATATTACCAGGCCTTATCTTACTTGTTATATCTTTTCTACGTTAACAGCCTGAGGACCTTTGGCGCCTTCTTCGATGTCAAATTTAATCTTTTGTCCTTCACTTAAAGACTTGAAGCCTTCACCCTGAATTGCATTGTGGTGAACAAAACAATCTTTACTTCCATCATCCGGCGTTACAAACCCATAACCTTTTGATTCATTGAACCACTTTACTGTTCCTGTTGCCATTACTCTCTACCTCCTTTTAACGATAAAATTATAGTAAATAGCGGCTGATAAAAAACACAAGGTTCATATTCCTAATCTTGTGGTTTACCTCATTTACTACTTCCACACAGGGCATTATAAACTAATTTTTTTATTTGTCAATGAAACTATCAAATTATCTTCAAGTTTGAGACATTTTTCAAATGGTAACTTGAACCCATTTCATAACCCCGTTCGTTACGAGGCTGAGCGAAAAGACCATTGACAAGGCCTGAAGGGCAAAATGCCCGGAAACGTAGCCAGTGTGCTACGTTGAGGACATTTTGCCCCGAAAACGCAGTCAATGGGTTTTGCAGCCAGCCGTAGTAGAACAGGGTTATGAAACGGGTTCTAATGATATATTACAATTCTGGCGGGGAGGGAGGGCCTTCCTTGCTATAATTCTCCTGTTCGTCGGATTACTTGCGCCCTCCCGGCATCAAATTGTGCTATTCGCACAATTTGTGATTCGGCACGTGCATGTTTTTATAGGTTGTGCCTTATCTTCCAACACTGTCATCCGGGCAAACAGCCTTACTTATGTGTATTCCTGCTTTCCCCGAAGCCCTTTAGTCTCGGGATTTTCTCGAGACTTTTGCCCTCAGTTACGCGTTGATGACAGAGATATTATGTGATTGACACTTAAAAAGGTAAAATGTAATAATGTTCCTACTTCTGTTTACATTTTTTAAGGAGCTACAATGAAGATCGTTATCGTTGGCGCCGGAATGGTCGGATACAGTTTGGCGAGACATTTCTCCGGTTTAGGTCACAATATCGCCGTCATTGAAAAAGATAAAGAACTTTGCGGGAATATCAACAGCAAGCTTGATGTTTTTGTGGTTGAAGGCATAGGCAGCAGTCCGGCCGTCCTCGACGAGGCAGACATCAGCTCGGCTGACCTGGTAATCGCCGTCACCCCCAGCGATGAAACCAACCTGCTGGTCTGTAACTTTGCCATGCAGAATGGCGTCAAAAAACGGATCGCCAGGATCAAATCGGACATCTACACCGCCGACACGCCAAACGTCAGCCTGGAGCAGCTGGGTGTTACCAGCCTGATCGAACCCGAACGGGAGGTAATGAAAAGGATCCTCCAGTATGTGGAACTGCCGGATGTGCTTGAAACCGCAAATTTCGAATCGAACAACATCTATCTTCGCGGATATCGGATAAACGAGGATATGCCTATAGCTCATAAAACTCTCGCGGAGATCAGGCAAATGGCTAAAACCTCGCCGATACTCTTCGTGGTAATTGTCCGGGAGGGAAAAAGCCTTCCGCCCACCGGTGATCAGATACTTTTACCCGGCGATGAAGTTGTGGCTATCATGCCCAAAGAATCTTTTAAGACATTCCGCGTCCTTATTAATCACAAGGCCTCAAAAATGAAAAAGATCGTGGTCTCGGGCGATTCATTGACAGCCATCCACCTCGCTGAAGCATTACAAACTTTATGCGAACAGGTCATTCTAACGGATCCCGACCTGGAACACGGGCGCATGGCGGCATCAATGCTCCACGGGGTCGAGGTGTTTCATGTAGACTGCACGAGCAGTGACATGCTGGAGGAAATTAACGTCAGCCAGGCCGACTGTTTCATCGCCGCCGGCAAATACGCAGAAGATAACACCATGTCATGTTTAATGGCAAAGGCCGAAGGCGCCGGCATGGTCATTGCCCTGAGAGACGACAACCGGTATGAAAGATTATTTACCTCTCTTGGATTGGACCATATTATTTATCCGCAGGAGATAACTTTGAACGCGATCATTGAAAAGATCCAGATGGTTTCCATCGGCGCGCATCTAAAGTTAAAGACCGCCGATATCGAGATCTTGCGTATTAGAGCGAGAAAGGACAGCCCTGTCACAGGAAAATCGCTCCGGCAGCTTGACAGCCTTTTTAAGAAATCCATTATCATCGGCTGCGTTATCCGGTCAAACTCGGTAATTATCCCACAGGGCGATACAGTTATCCAAGAAAACGATGAAGTCATGGTCTTTAGCCGTAAGGAAAATATTAATCTTGTTAATAGAGTATTTAAACCCAAAGACTGAATTTGACCCGGCCAATTTTGCAATTCAACCCCTATAGCGCCCCATGAACAAGAGCTTTATAATCTTTTCAGTCGGCAAGCTGCTGGAAATCCTTGCTTTCATTCTCCTTATCCCGGCGATAATCGCTTTTTTCGAAATCCCGTCAAAAGTGTTCCCCGACATCATTTTCAACTGTAAGCTCCTGGGATTTGTAATCGCGATAGTTTCCTCTTTCGTATGCGGAAACTTTCTTAAACTTATTGGCAGCAAAGAATTAACCGGAACCGGTATCAGGGAGGGCTTTGCTATCGTTACTTTCGGATGGCTTATTTTAACCCTTTTCGGTTCTATGCCCCTCTTCGTCTATTTCATCTCCCAGGCTGAAACTGTTACGATGAACGTGGGGATCCGCGCGGTGACCGACTCCTATTTCGAGATCATGAGCGGTTTCACTACCACCGGAGCAACCATCCTGACAAATGTCGAAGCGCTTCCCCGCGGGATACTGTACTGGCGCAGCATGACTCACTGGCTCGGCGGCATGGGAATCGTGACAATGGCCCTCGCAATACTGCCAGCTTTCGGCATCGCCAGTTATCAGATGTTCCGGGGTGAAGTGCCGGGGCCGACTTCCGAACGGCTCAAACCGCGTCTTGCCCAAACCGCCAAGATCCTGTGGGGGGTCTACGCATTGCTGACCCTGGTCGAAATAATCCTTCTGAAATTCGGCGGCATGTCGTTTTTTGACGCGCAGTGCCACGCCTTCGGCACCATGGCTACCGGCGGATTTTCCACGAAAAACACGTCTATCGGGGCCTACAACAGCGCTTACATTGATTGGGTCGTCATCGTTTTCATGTTCTTCGCCGGCATGAATTTTATCATTCACTACCAGGTTTTATTCGCCAGAAAATGGAACTTTCTAAAGAACAACCGGGAGTTCCGCTTTTACGCCGCAGTTCTATTAATAGCGATCTTACTCAGCACCGTTGTCCTTCAAATACGCGGTATTGCTCCGGAGGAACAGATCACTAACAGCTTCCGGAGCCAGCCCCTTTCGGAAAACGCGCTCACGAAAAAAATCGCCACAGAAGAAGCGAAGATCCGGCCGCCCTTTGACACGCTGCGCTACGCGGCGTTTCAGGTGGTATCCATAACAACTACTACCGGATACTCAACAGCTGATACGGACATATGGCCTAATTTCATCCGTTTCATGCTTGTGGTCCTCATGTTCTTTGGGGGATGCGCCGGCTCTACCGGCGGCGGGATAAAAATGACAAGGATCATGGTGGGTATCAAGGCCGCATGGCGAGAGGTGAAGACGCTTATTCAGCCACGGCTTATTTCGCCCATAAAGATAGCACGTAAGGAACTAAAGGAAAAACAGGTGGCTAATATCGTAGGGTTTATAGCGCTTTTTTTGGGATGCTTCGTGATCTTTTCTGCGATCATGAGCTTTCTGATAGATGATTTTACCACGGCTGTCACATCGGTTGTTGCGACAATGTGCAATATCGGTCCCGGCCTTTCCGGCATCGGCACAACAGAAAATTATGCATGGATCCCGATCTCTGGAAAATGGATCCTCGCCCTTTGCATGCTCCTCGGACGACTGGAAATCTACACCGTTCTTATCGCCCTTTCCCCGATATCATGGAAAAAATAATGTCGGGAAGGGAGGAATTCGGTTAAAGCGTTTTCCCTATCTCCTTTGGAAAACTTGTGTCGTTTGCGATTTTAAAGCTTAATCTGTCCCCTTTTTTGTTCTCAAAGATATCCCCAGGAATATTTGCCCGATCAATTTTTCAAACGATACAAGAACTTGAGAACTTCCAGGCTACAGCGGGTATCAAACAAAGTCCAACGGAGCCCTATTAACGCGAATATAAAGGCGAAGGTGGACGCGATCTCCATATTCTTAAAAATTCTTAAAATCTTTGGTTTTCAAGCTGTAGGGTGGTACCTAATGGGGCGTCCCCGAATATTTACATGTCGGGGATCTGGCTGGAGTCGGCTTTGGAAGATCTTGAAACATAACATGTAAAATTATATTTCACATATCGCACGCCGGGTTTGATGTTAATGACCCCTGTTTCCTTTCCAATTTTAAAAAGGATAACTATCATGAAGATCAAGAATGTAATGAGGCCTAAAAACGACTTTTTACCTGATGAGCGTGCTCGAAGGACAGCAATTATACTGGGCAAGATCCCAAAGAGTACCGCTATTCCCAACGCGCCTACCATATCAAGAGCCGTAAGGAATATTTTCGGAAAGATAAGCGTCACTATGAGCGGCGGTCCGAAAGATAACAGGACTATAAGCAACCTGTTCGACTTTTTGAAATAGTTTGTCAAAAAATCGTCTATAAACTCCATAAGACCGTATCCGTTGGTGAGATATGAAGTTATTATCGCAAGGAGAGCAAACAGCAGCGAAAATGTAATAAATGCCGGTGATCCTATGATCTGCGATAACGGCACGGTGGACGGTAAGTTATTCTGAAAAGCCTCTGTTATGCTTATATTGCCATCGATCGGAAGCGCGCCTAAGCTGACCTGAACCCAAAGGGCCGTTATAGCATATCCTGCGAGAACACCTATAAGCATTGATGTTAATATAGCGGGTCGCCTCCACCCGAGATCCTTACAAATGTTCGGAATAATGTTATGAAAGCTTAGCGCGGTTATCAGGACCGGAACGGTACAAGGCAGGAATTTCCAGTCCATGTAACGAAGGCGTTCGGGTCTATATGTTTTTCTGCCATAATTACAAGAACAGCGAAAGACAACCACAATAAGATCACGAACAAAGCAGTATAGTTCTTAAGTAAGCGCGGATTCATTATGGTGAGCCCCGTGATTATTACAAAAAATGTTAAAGTAACTACGACTCCGGGGACGGGAATGGCGATCAGATCTTTTATGATAATTGTGGCACCTGAAAGATAAACCATAAGAAAACCGTAAAAGATTATAAGATTTGATATGACAGCGATCCATTTACCCGTAGAACCCAGGTAGGCCTGGTAAAGGCTTGGATAATGGAATTTGGGGTTCCTGGTCATGATCGCCTCATTCCCTAACGTAACTGCTGTAAAGAACAGAGCCGCTCCTATCAAAAGAATACCTAAAATGGAAGGGATAAATCCGGCAAAACCTGCTTGTATAGGCAAGCCTAAAATTCCCGCGCCGACAAGATTCCCTGTAATAAAAAAGGCCATCAATATTACTGTTAAAAAAGCAGGCTTTTCATTCATTTTTAAAACGCTCTTTAAAATAATATTCGGAAAACAGAACCTGTTCTATCCTGCCCCCTGAACTTTTTTCTGTCTATATTGTTCAAAAACCCTGGTATCAAGTTGTATTACTATTTCTTCGCACAGTTCACGTAGATCGTTTTTTCCAATAAGAAAGTTTATTTTTTCTCCTTGAGCTCTATCAAGGCCTCTCTTGCGCCAAGGCATAGCGCTTCATAACCATCTTTAGCGCCCGATTTATAGCCCTCTTTTTCCATGTCTTCGGGATCCAGGGCCTTGCCAAATCTTACTTTTATTGGATGACGTTTGGGGAATTTAGACGTTCTTGGCCAGGCCTGATATGTTCCTTCTAATACAACCGGCACGAGTTTTGCTTTTGACTCCTTTGCCAGAATACCGAATCCTTTCTTGAACTCGTTTATATTTCCGTTCAGCGTGCGTAGACCTTCCGGGAACAGGCACAAATTTCTGCCTTTCTTCAGCACATAATAACAACTTCTCAGGGCCTCCAAAAAGTGTGAATAAAAATCAAGAGGGATAATTCTTCCTATTTTTATAAGGTTACGGATGATGGGAACAGCAAAATACGGCCTGAAACCAACAAAAAACAGATCCAATTTAGGAAAATTGGGCAAAGAAGTCGCGACAAGAAACCCATCCAGATAGCTTGTATGGTTTACGTATAATATATACGGGCCGCTTTCGGGGACATTATTTCTTCCTTCCACTTTCATGCTGAAAAATATCTTGAAGATCATATAAAACGGGCAAAGAAACAGGAAACAACCCAGCCATACTACGAATCCCGGCTTTAAATCGATCTTGTCCAGATTTTCCTTTTTGGGCAGGAGCTGAAAAAGAGTTTTCCAATATTCAGGACCGGAAGTTATCACCCTTTCAGATACAGGCAAAGCTTCCGTTTCCTCTTTTAAAAGCGCTTCAATGCCCACGATCAGGTCTTTAACGGTAAATGCCCTCCCGACGATCTCAGCCTCTATTTTTATGCCAAATATTTTTTCAAGACCTGAAGCAAGCTCGATCCTGCCCAAAGAATCTATACCAAGGTCAAGTTCCAGTAAGTCTCCCGGTGTAACGGCCCTCTTGATGGCGGTCTGTTCTTCAAGATAACTCATTATTTTCCTGCCGGCCCCCGACTCCATTATTTCCAGATCTTCTTTTGACAATTCCCCTGGTCCCGGAACGTATTCTTTTTCTTCAAGTATTTTAGGCGTATAAAGCTCTTTAACAGCGAACCTCTGGATCTTACCCAGGACAGTGCGCGGAAGCTTTTCAAGCGTTATAAAAAACCCCATGATCCTTTTATGAGGAGGCAAGCTTCTCGAAACATTATCGAGTCTTTCCTTGATCACGCTCCTTAAGTTTATTTCTCCGAATTTTCTGAAAAACTCGAGATCGGGCACAATGACAGCCCACAATACCAGGTTCTCTTCCAGGCCTTTTTTAGCGGGAAGTTCGAATACGCACATCTCCTTAACCGGCGTGTGACTGGAATATGCTTCTTCTATTTCTTCAGGGTAAATATTCAAACCAGAACTTAAGACAACCACCTCTTTTAACCTCCCGGTTAAAAATAAATACCCGTCTTTATCAATATACCCGAGATCGCCCGTATGAAACCATCCGTCTTTTATGGCCTGCGCGGTCAGGTCTTTTCTCCGATAATACCCTTCCATGACATTCGGCCCGCGCACGATAACTTCGCCTGTGCCTTTTTCGTCTTTATCTATGATCTTTAATTCTACATCGGGGATAGGCAGCCCGACTGAGCCGATCTTCGGCTTCTTTAAAGGATTTGCGGTCAGGATCGGCGATGTCTCAGTTAGACCGTAACCCTCTAATATCGTAAACCCGAGTTTAAACAACATTCTCTCGGCGCCTTCATCAAGTTTCGCGCCTCCACTCATAAACAGCCGCATTGACCTTCCGAACCTCCTGTGAATACCATAAAGAAAATAACGCGGCAAATTAATGCCTGTCTTCACCCTGATCTTATATAAAACTTCAAGGGTTAGCCTGAACAGAAGATCAACCGGAAAAGGTATTCTTTTTAACGTCTCTGTGATCTTTTGATAAAACGAGTAAAAAATCTGCGGCACGGCAACAAAAACGCTCGCGTTCAGTTGTCTCATGGCTTCCAGAACGGTTTCTCCCCGCATGGTCCCGGGATATATAATCCTGCCGCCGCACAAGAACGGAAATAACATTGTCACCGTTAACGAATAAGCGTGATGCAGGGGAAGGATCGAGATAACGCTATCATCCGGCGTAACCAGGTTCAGCCTGTGTAGAGAATCGCAGTTAGCGAACAAATTCCTGTGCGAGAGCACAACGCCTTTTGGTTCAGCGGTAGTGCCTGAAGTGTATAAAATACACGCCGGATCATCGCCTCCGATCTCCACATCCTTAATCTGTTCGGGCGACCTTTTTACCGCGTCCTTAAACGCGTCTGAATCCACAGAAATGACCCTTTTTATTGATGGACATCTCCGGCAGATCTCTTCCATTAATCTGAAGGAGGACTCGCCCGTAAAAGCAAATTTGCATTCAGAATCCTTTAAAATATTCTCGACCTCTTCCCGGGTAGATTCGGGATTGAGGGGGATAGAAATCGCTCCCGCGGATACTGTGGAGAAAAATATCAATGGCCATTCGGGTCTGTTATCCAGCAAAATGGCGATCTTATCATGTTTCTTAATGCCCTCTTCTAATAAAGACGCAGAGAGCCTTTCCACGTCTTGTCTGAATTCGCCAAAAAGAACATCGCCCCATTCATTACCTTTATTGTATTGAATTGCCACTCTGCCGGAATATTCTAACGAGATAGCTTTAAACTTGTCTCTTAAATTCCGCACTATAGTAAAGTCCTCTTTATATCAAAAATAAATTCAGTGGATATCTATTATAATAATACCTGAACTCTTTGGCCTTACACAGGCAATACATAAAATAATATTGCAAAATAATGACACATACTGCCACCCAGAACAAATAAATGCCATATCGTATGGTGAAAAGGGAACTTAATAAAAAAATGAAAGATCCCCAAGCTATAGAACATTCCACCTGCGACCAGCCAGCTGATCGCCCCGTAAGGAATGTTTTTTACTATCGGGTATAAGATAACAAGCGCAAGCCACCCCATTATCAAATAACTGACAGTAGATAGAACTACAAACCTGTCTACAAAGAACATTTGAAATATTATCCCCGCTAATGTTAGCCCCCAGATCGCGCCCAAAAAAGTCCAACCCAGTTTACCTCTTAACAAAACAAGTATAAAAGGAGTGTATGAACCGGCGATCAAAAGATAGATGGTAGAATGGTCTATTTTCTTAAATATGTATTTTAAACGCGCTAAGGAAAAACTATGATATAACGTAGAGGCAGCATATAATGCGATCAAACAACCGCCGTAAATGCTGAAACTAACAACCCGCCATGTGTCCCCATGGAGGCTGGCCGATACAACCAGAACAAGAAAACCTGCAATGCTCAACAAAAAGCCAATGCCATGCGTGGCGCTGTTCGCTATCTCTTCCTTTAAAGACTGCTTGTATTTCTCCATAATTTTCCCTTTTATTCTACCCCAAACAAAAATCCCCTGCAACGAAAAGAAATTGCTCCAGCGGCTTTAACAATTCGCCAGAGGCCATTTCATAACCCCGTTAGAAAATAATTATTCTAACGGGGCGAACGGTAAAAAATCCACCAAAACGTTATTGTATCCTGCTCAAATTAATGATAAATTTGTATACATGAAGAACATATCATGGGGCAAAATAACCCTTGTAAGTATAATTGCACTTACCGCGCATATAACCTGCTGTCTTTTCAATACACAGTTCGCAAAAATCACAATAGATTACTTTGCTTTTATAACAGGAATATTCTTAGTGACCGAAGGACTTTACAAGATATCCAGATCAAAAGCCCCTTTTTTCCCGGACCAGTTCCTGAGAGGTTTCCGGGTCGTGATCGGCTTCTGGATCTTCACGATACATCTCTTTCAATTTATGAAGTACCGGGTTTTCTCCGCGCAGATAGCTGAAATTACAATAGATTATAAAGATTACTTTCCTTTTTTGGCAGGAATAATTTTAGTAGCGGATGGTCTTTACAGGATATCCAGATCAAAAGCCCTTTTTTTCCCGGACCAGTTCCTGAGGATCATCCGCATTGTCATCGGCACATGTCTTTTCACAATACACCTTTTGCAATTCATGCACAGCGGCGCAACTTACTTTTAAGCCTAACAGTTTAAATTCCTTCTTTAAACCGGTTTTCGCTTAAACATTTTCTTTATTTTTGTCGGTGGTTTAATAATAAATACTACTGTAGTAAGTAAAGCAATAAACACTGTCGGAATCAATATTATTAGAGGATTGAAGTCCGGGTAAACTAATTTTTCAATATAGTGAACCACGAACGACCCGGGATACCTTAATTTAGAATCGTATCTTGTCCTTAAGCTGTTTTCCAATATTGTTAAAGGACAATACTGTCCCAAGACCGCCAAAAGCCCGACATAAACTATACCGCACAGGTGAAGTATTCTAAACAGACACCAATCGAAAAATCTTTTCCAAAAGAAACCAAATAAAGTAAGAATAAACCCTGCTAACATAAATAATATCCAGATAAGATGTACAATTACGATCAGATCAGCGAGGACTTTATATAACATTTTTTTGCTCAGCGATTTTTTTAGAAAGTAAGGGGCAGGTCTTAAAATTTAACTTAACGAATTTAGGGAGCACATAATAACTTAAATTTTAAGACTTGACCCCTTTTTCGGCATGGATCTCTTACGAAAACACGAAATATCTCCACACAAGAAACGCGGTGATCCCGTGAGAAAGGGCCGGACCCCATATATTGCCGAAATATTCATACAGATATCCCCAGATCGCTCCGGTTAAGGCTATGAGCCCCAGTAAAAAAAGCCCCTCTTTGAAAGGGATGATAAAGAATATGTAGAAATGCACCAGGCTGAAAAGGACCGCTGTTATCCATATTGAGGCGTTTTTTGGGAGAGCTTTTGAGATCTTCCTCTGGATGAATCCCCGCCAGAATATCTCCTCGCCCAATCCTACCAGAAAAATAGAAAAGATCAGGGACGAGAAGACCCATATTAGTTCATTCCCCGCTGTAAGAAGCCTGAACCCCAACTCCCCTTGAAAAGAGATCCTTAGGCCAAAAGATTGAAGAAAGTTGTTTATTTCACCCGCCCTGTCTATATGGTAGCACGTCATTCCCAGAGCCCTCAGGATAAATCCTCCGAAAAAAGCGATGATGAGGCCGGTCAAGATGCCTGCGGTGATGGAAGGCCACAAAGATCTTCTTTTAAGGCCGAGAGAGCGCAGGCCTTCCCCTAGAATGCCGATTTGCCAGACCAGGGGGATGGAAAACGTAAAGGAAAAGGAGCCGTACACGCCGAAGGCCAGAAGCAAAAGGGGCGCGGCGATCGCCGCGATAGAGACAGCGAAACGGCCTGTTACAGGTATTTTATATCCGTGGTGTGTCATCTTACTTATTGTATATCAGGAAAGCGGGAATGACAATGTTACTTATTTCGGCGGCAGGCGACGGACATTGTCATCCGCATGATCTTGTGATGATGCGGCCACGGCTACTGATACTGCTGAGTGCATAAAAACGGCATTAAGATCACCGCCGCCAGTATCCGGGGATCCATACATATACCCTACATTTTCGTTTCCATTTCCAGTGCCCTGGCACCCAGACAGCCCTCCTGTAAGGGCATCGGGGACGGATCTCGATCTTAAGGGGAGGAGGATCGGGTCTGTCTTTTATGATAACCGTTTTTCTCGTAGTGCATCCGCTGGTAAGGACCGCGGCAAACAAGATCATTAAAACAGCAAAATGCCCCTTTTTCATCAGAACCTCCATTTTTCAAGTTTTCTCGTAAGCTTCCTGTATTGCCGGGGGGTAAGGATCTCTTTTATCGCGAGCATCCCTTCTATCCGGACAAGCAGGATCTCCCCTTTTAACCTGGCAATCCTCCTCACAAGGGCGTCCACTTTCTCATGATCAACAGCATACCTTTTCATTTCTTCGCCCAGCGCTTCCATCCGGGCCTGAAGCTTGAGCGCCAGCTCTTTCAATATTCTTCTCTGCCTTCTTCGCTGCCTGTCGATCTGCCGTTCCTGTTTCGCGGCAAGGTCAAGTTCATCGAGGACGTCGTCTATCGTTTCCTCCTTTCTCTCCCATCCCTTGCTCTTTCCTTCGCAGGGATAAGCCCGGGCATCTACCGACGTAAGAAGCAGTGCGGCTATCAGCATGGGGACTAATATTTTCGATCTTCTCATCTTCATTTCAACCACCTCCTTTGTCTTTTTAGACAGAAGGAAAGGGAAAAAAAGTTCCCGCAAATTGAAGAATATCCAGGGATGGGTATGGGTTTGGTTTTGTAATTAGGTAATTAGGCCTGACACTTTATTATTACGCGCAGATAGTTAGAATTGTATCCTGAAGATGATGTGTATCCTCGATATCATCCACGATCGGCGGGCAACTGTCAAAATCGGAGAAGAGCTTCTTGATGAGTTCTTCAAGGTTTTCATTTGTCGTGTTAATGATAATGTCGAATCGTTCGCCCGAAGTCAACCGTTCTTTAAGCTCGTCCGCGTCTCTGGCAGTGACGATATCACCTTTGAATCCTATAACCTTGAGTTTTCTTATCCCTTCTTCAAAATCGCTTCCATATACCAGGGCCACCTTATTGGCCGAGGCTATCTGCAGTTCCAGGGCTTTCTCATTTCTGGGAAGACTCACTTTTAACGCTTCTTTTATATGACAAAATTTTTCATCCATGCGCATCGTTTTCGACATTATCCCTGAGATCAGGCCTTCATCTTCCAGCTGCACAAACCGTTCATCACCTACCGCATGGCCGGTGGAAATAAGGATCGGGAACTTATGGCCTCTTTCCCGGACTTTTTTCGTCAATATCAAGCCGTCAATAATATCACTTCCCCTGGCCGGCGGCATGCTCACGTCAAATATGGCAAGGTGGAACTTTAACCCCGCTTTTTCCGCCTCTTCTATCAGATCAAAGGCTTCCTGACCATTCACGGCCAGCCAGACATTACAGCCTTCCTCCTCAAGCATGCTTTTAAACTGGTCTCTCTGGAGAAGCTCATCGTCAGCAACGATAATATTCGGCCTGTCTTTTACGATCTCCTCCGGCTTCCCGTGCAATTCTTCTTCTTCTTCTTCCATCTTAACCGGGACTCGTCTTTTACCCGGCTCAGCTTCCGCCTGCCGCAGATAAGGAATAAACATCCTGACCGCGGAACCGTCCTTCTCATTGTCAACCGTTATCCTTCCGGCAAGATACGTCAGTATCCTGTGAGCAAGCGCCAGTGAAATATTTTTATTTTTCTCCCATTTAAGAACTTCTGCTCCCTTTTCCCCGGCTCCGAGCTCTACCCTTTCCAACTGGCTCTCAGTAAACCGGCAGTAATTATTTCTGAAAGAAACAATTACTTCTCCGCTTCTTCTGTTACGCTCGAGTTTTATGCTTAATCGTTTTTCCTGCGGATCCAGTCCCTCAACCGGGACCTCGTTAGTTTCCATCCCAAGGGTCAGGATGTTATATAATGCGAATTTAAAGGCCGCTTCGTCGGCCATGATGAAAATATCCTCTTCCGGCCGGTATAATGTCTCGACTTCATCAAAGGTGATCGTATATTGCGGGAAAAACCTTTTTGATTTCTTGAATGCAGACGCGATATCCTTAAGGACTTTTGCCACTTCTACCTGCCCCGGCTTTTTCTCAAAGCTGTCTCCTGCCGGCAGCAGAAGGCGCCCGTCGTCGATTCTTTCTTGTGTCGTGTGGAAACCTGTATATATCTTCTCAATATATTGCCTTAACTTTTCATTATCAGATCCGGCTGTTTCTTTTATAAGCTTTTCAATCGACGACAACATACCTACCATATTTATCTCTATGATCCTGAGCGTTTCAGCCGGGGCAACATTTTTTAACATAGCCTGCACCTGCCTTACCGACTCTGCCAAACGAGGCTCATGTAAAGCGGTATCCAGGTCAATATCTTTCATTATGTTCTCTACCTGTTCCATCAGGTTTTTCACTTTAATGGCCAGGACCGGATCAACGCTCTCCATTGCGGTCTGCATTTGTTTTACCAGGATCATCGCATCTTTAGCCTGGAGAAGATCAGTCGGGTCCTTGAGGATAATTGTCGGTATATTCTGCATCATCCTTATCATGTTTACTGCCTCATCCATCTGTCCGCTGATCAATTTGCACTTTGCCAGGATATCCTCAGGCAGGTCCGGCATAAAAGTCATTATCAATTCAAGATAACCTCTACTTCCGGCTATCGCGTTGTTAAGGTCATGCCACAAGCTGCCGTATATGTTGTCCTGCGCTTCAGACGCACGGAGTTTTATCCTGTCCAGTCGACGTTCAACCAGAGGGAATTCCATTGTAAATGTCGTCCCGTGCCCTAACTGACTTTTCGCTTCCGCTGTGCCGTTATGCTCCTGGGCGACATCCCTGACGACAACAAGCCCAAGGCCGGTCCCCATACCGTCATCCCTTTTCGTATAAAAGGGTTCCCAGATATTTTGCAGGTCTTTTGCCGTGATCCCGCATCCTGTATCTCTAAAAGATACACGCATTACGTCCCTGCCTTTCTCATCCTTTGTTTTTTCCGTACCGAGAGTCAATTCCTTTGTCTTCGAGTCTCTCATAAACGATACAGCATTCATGATAATGTTAAGGAAAGCCTGTCTTAACCTGCTTCTATTGGCAATGACCACCTGCCGGTGTTCGCTTAATTCCAGTTTTACCGTTATACCCATACTCTCTATCATTGTCTTTCTCATCTCCAGGACATCCAGCAGGACTTCTTCGACGGAACAGGGGAGGTTCCCCAAATCCGGCGATCTCGCGAAGCCCAGAAACCTGTCCGTGATATCGGCAATACGCTCTGCTTCCTGTTCAATAATCGCCAGCGTCCGGATAATCTCTTCCTCTTCCACAAATCCCCCTTTGTACAGGCGGGTGAGGATCCCGTCAACAATATTAATTATGTTAGACGTGGGATTGTTTATCTCGTGAGTCAGCGCCGCTGTGTTTTCTCCGATCGCTGTAAGCCTTTCAGCCTGGACCAGGAGCGCTGTCTTTTCCTCCAATTTCGCATAGGCGTTCTTCAGGGCGTTTTCAGCCTGTCTCCGCTTTGTAATATCCTGCATCTGCACTAAAAAACCAGACGGAACGCCGTTTTCCACGGCCAGGGGCGTTACCCTGTAATCTATGAAGACCCTCCCTGACTTTGCCTCTCCGGACAATCCGGCTTTTTTAGGCTTATCAAAATCAATTTCGTTTTCGAAGCTGATACATTCTCCTTTACGAACCCTGTCTTTTTCCGTACCTATGATAATATCAAGAAAATCGAAGAGATTTAATACTTCTCTTTCTTTCCCAAAATCGGCAATGCCGTTTTCTTCTAAATACGCTCTGTCTACATATAGAAACGCCTTGTTCACATAGGTCAAGCGGCCGTCAGAATCAAAACGGGCGATCCCGATCGGCGATTCTTCGGAAATTTCCCTGAATTTCTGCTCGCTCTCCCTCAACGCTATCGCCGCGTCTCTGCGCTCTTCTTCCCGTGTAACCGCTTCCGCAAGGATCCCGAAAAGTTTCATATCACTATCATCAAGTTCAACACTTTCCTTGTATAGCACACAGAGGCTTCCAACGCGCTGCCCGGCGCTATATACCGGAAATCCGATATAGGTCCTGAACCCGTACTTCGCCACATTGGGATCGGTTTTGGAATAAGCGGTCTCTTTTACATTTCTAACAATATAAGGAAGCCCTCTAAGGCCTTTTTTGATAACATCATAACAGATATGGCCATCCGGTTTATCAACCGGATTATAGTCAGGTGGAGTCTCCCACTGACCTACCGAGCATAACATGCCGCCTTCCATCCTGTTATACAAAGCACAGTCTCCGTTTAAAAATTCCCCGCAGGTCCTGGTAAGTATTTGAATATTCTCGTCATAATCGGTCCCGAGCCTGAGAAGTGCGTCATTCAGCATTAAAATACGTTCTTCTGCCAGCTTGAGCTCTGTGATGTCGCTACCCACACACAGGATCCCGGAGATGTTCCCCTTGGCATCAAAAATCGGCTTATTGGTCCATGCGATGTAGACCAGTTCGCCATCCTTACGCAAATTTGCGGTCACGTTATTGACATAATACTCGGGGTATTTTCTTATATTCAGGATCATTTCCTCGAGGTCCTGTCTGGATTTTTTTGTTTCAGGCATGATCGTGCCGATCATATTCCGGCCGAGCAATTCTTTCTCCGAATAGCCCAGAAACATCCGGGTGAACTCATTCGCGAAAGTAATTTCTCCGTTCAAGTTCATCCTCAAAATAATGCTGTTGGCGTTCTGGACCAGATCGCGGTATTTAAGTTCACTTTCCCTGAGCCTTTCTTCCGCCTGCCTACGTGCCATCCCTCTTGAAATAATATCGCCTGCCACACGGAGGATCCTCGCGTCTTTATCACACCAATCGCGGTGCTTTTCTGTGTCTTCAATACCCATATATCCGACAAGTTCTCCATCTATCGAATACAGAGGCACAATAATAAGAGAAAAAACATTCTGATCCCGCATACTCTCCTTTTCCGCGGTCGCATCCTCCGGAAGATCATCGGTGCCCCGAATAATTATGTTTTCATTGTTCCTGAGTTTTTTCATCAACCACGGGTATATGGAAGAAACCTGATCCTTACGGTTCTCTATCTGCGGTTCTGTATCCGGATCGCACCACTCATATGTGTTATCCATTATGCTGCCGTTTTCCCGGAAGCGAAAAATATACGCCCTATTCACGTCGACCGCTCTCCCTATAATTTTGAGGATCTGATCAAGGTCAGGGATGGGGCCTTCAACGAACATACTTGATACCTGCGCAAGAGCTTTCTCTATGTCAAGACGATATGTTAATTCTTCCTCAACCTGACGCTGATCGGCAGAATAGTCTCTGGTGGTTATTTTTTCGGTAAGATCGATAAATTCCGAGACCCTGGCCTCATTGAGCAGATTCATCTCTCTTCCTGTCAGGTTCATCTCAGAAGGGAAAGTGCCGGGAAGGTCTATTTTTCTATCGCTAAAGCATTGAACAAAACGCTTGAATATATCCTGGAACAGGTTAGACTCCTCGTGTGTAAACCCGGCTTTTGCGAATATTTCATGAACAATTGTATCGGCATTTAAATATACCAGTTCATTTGGAAGATAAATGCCGCGGCCGCCCGCATGCGGCTCTTCTAACCTGTATTCCTTCCTCGTCTCAGTGATGAGCATAAGCTGGCTAATGCTGACAAGTTCCCTGAAGTCTCTGGAAAGCCCGGTAGATACAATATCAAGGAACGCGTAAATACAGGAAAGGGGAAGGCCATAATTTTTCTCTGTTACAATCATACACTTGCCGGCAAGTATGGCTTCCCGGATCTTCTCGTCATGTTTTTTTTCGCTCTCCGCAGCCATGGATATCGCGCGACCTTCCAGTCTTTCGGCATACTTTAACTGTTGGAGCTTTTCGAGAAGATCCTTTTGATTTTTTTCACGTTGCGTCAAAAACGTGATCTTATATTGAGGATCCGTACCGGGACTATCGGTTATACAACACCAGTAATCAGCCACCCTTTCTACTGTTCCAAATGTACACGGAACCAGGCGTAATCCAGCTTTTTTGCAATTGACCGCCCGGCTGAAATAAAACCTTATCCTAATGTCTTCTATGTTGAAATTTATGCCCAATGATGAAGCGGAGTGGTCGCCCCATTCATTCATTACGTCTATTTTTTTATTACGCATACCTGAAACAAGGACATATTCGAGTAACGCGATATCTTTGATCTCCTTGTTAAGCAAGGGAAGAAATATGGATTGCGGCGCTATGTTTCTACCAGCAAATCTCATGGCATAAGCCGGACTTACGCTTGTTGAAGTAATCAATAATAAAACCGTAATTATTATACTGGTTGCCTTTATTATTAAGCTATTTTTTCTTTTAAACAATATCATGTTTTCCGAATTCTTCCCTTCTTTTTACCGTATTTCAATACTAGATTTTTTAGAATAATAAGTTATTTGCCTTTTTTTTGTGCTAACTCTAATATATTATCATAATTATTTTAAAAGTCAACAAAAATATTTACATATAGTGTATTTGTAAAAAATGAAATATTTAGCATGTTTAGGAGTAAAACTGCGGATATTTATCTAACTCAGTACTTCAGAAATATTAACAAGGAAAATATTGGAAGTTCAAAAAAACACATATTTATCTCATAACTTCTTTATTGCCCGATATTTAGGTTCGTAAGCCGCACTGAGGCATTCTTTGACAGACTGAAATCCTTGATCAAATGAAACAGCTATCTGAAGAAATGAAACTCGTCAATGCAAAGCTTTAAAAGTGGATTAGAATTACGGCCGCATTATAACTTTTTTATTAATAAAAATTGTTAACCTCGAATTGTTTGTTATGCTTGTACTAGGTGGGATTTGCATTATTGAACACTCTCAAATTGGTCCAAAACTTTATGCAAAACGCGGAAGTCGGGTTAACAATCTCTTACCGTAATGAAGTAATGTTAAATTTACAATAGATAGAATAATCCCCTTGTATATTAATAATGTTAAGGTATAGTTAATATGTTGATATTAAATGTATTTGGCTTTGTAATTTTTTACAAATTTATTAAAGGTTTGCTTAGAAGAAGAAAACAGCCTTGAAGATTTATTTTTTGGTTTTTAAAAAGTTTTTGAAAATGCCGAAACTAAAAAGGCGAATTACGATGAACAAAACAAGAACAAAGAACAATGGGTTTGCCATGGCGGTCATGGCAGTAATGGTTGTCCTGGTCATGGCATGGGTGGTGATCATAACGCCTGTCCCGCGAGCGCATGCCGACGAATGGGTAACGCGGCAAATATCGGATAATACGTATATTGACGCCGAGCCATCTCTTTATAACGGCACCATAGCCTGGGTGCACCATATACCCGCGGGAGACTGGCAGCAACGTCATATCTACTACTGGGACGGGACCTCAACCACGCAGATAACGCCGTATGAGAAGTCGACCTACGAAGAGCCATCTCTTTATAACGGCAAGATAGCTTGGAGGGATGGTTATGTCTACTACTGGGACGGGACCTCAACCACGCAGATGCCGATTCCGGGGGGTGGTCAGCACTCCCCGTCACTTTATAACGGCAAGATAGCCTACATTGTCGGAGGCGGTGTATTTGATGTCCACTACTGGGACGGGGGTACGGCTACAAATATATCTAATAATACGGCTGGTACTTGGTCCGGGTCCCCATCACTTTATAACGGCACCATAGCCTGGCAAACCTGGCAGGATGGTGGTTACGGTATCAACTACTGGGACGGGGGTACGACTACACAGATATCCGTTAGTGGCGCCAACCCGTCACTTTATAACGGGACGATAGCCTGGGCGGACAATGGTATCAACTACTGGGACGGGGGTACGACTACACAGATATCCGTTAGTGGCGCCAACCCGTCACTTTATAACGGGACGATAGCCTGGGCGGGCAATGGTATCAACTACTGGGACGGGGGTACGACTACACAGATATCAGGCAGTGGCACCAACCCGTCACTTTATAACGGCGATATAACCTGGCAAGGCTCGGATGGTAATGATGATGAGATCTTTTACGCGCGGCTGGCGTCGGCGTGGATAGGTGACGCGATAGACTCACTCGGCCTGGCAGGATACACAGAAGCGGAGATACTTGATCTTGCGGACCTGTTCAGTGGTCAGACTTCCGGTCTGGTAAACAGCATGGACTGGACATACCTGGCAGGGAACCTTCCGGGAGATACAGGGGGCGAGGTCTATGACATAGGAAACAGCTGGGAATATGACGGTAAATACTATATCAAGCTGGGGAGCGGGCTTGAAGGAACCGGAGTACCTGAGCTGCCGGCAGGCGCGATACCGTTTATCGGTGCGATCTTGTGTTTTGGATTAAGACGGTTAAGACGTTTTCACAAATAAAACGGGAAAAACCAAAAGGATGAAAAATCCCCGTTCAAAAAGAAACCCGGGTAAGTGCCCGGGTTTCTTTTTGAAACGTTATACCTCCCCTTCCCTTTTCTCCGGGACCCCTTCAGGTCCTTGCTCTACTCAGGGTAAACTCTGGCCCTTCCTACGGCTTCCGGAGCACCTTGAATACGTCTATTTCGCCTGAATCAAGCACAAAATACCCAAAATACGCACGGACTCCTGCCAGAATGTTAGCGGAATGCGGCAGGTACTTTTAGCGAAATACGGCAGTTTTTATAGCGAACCGCGGCAGTTATCTGTGGCAGAATCCGTCAGTTGTCTCCCCCGGTAAGATCGCTCACCATAGTTGACGGAATATCGCTGAGGTAATATTATCTTTTCCATAAAACTAAAAAAACCCGTCCTGCATTCGCCAAAACCAAAAGAAATATCCTGCCCCTACTGCGATTCGAAAGATATCATAAAAGCCGGGACAAGGAAGACCAGGTTCAGGAAAATACAAAGATACTTCTGCAAATATTGCCGCAGACAATTTACGGAAGAAAGATTAAAAGCTAAATCGTACCCGGCCCCGGCGAAAATAATTCTGAAGGCCAACTCACTTTATAATCTCGGGTACTCGCAGGAAATTGCCGCAAAGTTAATCGATCAACATTAGAAGAGGAAACCCCCGCAAAGAACGGTCAGCGACCGGGTGAACAAATATTCAAACCCCTGCGCGTATTAGACCTTAAGAAAAGAAGCCGTTAAGCTCCATAAGCCGCGGGAGATAATACCGAGCGAAAAACTCCAGCACGGACAAGTCTATAATTTCAAGGTCCATCTGGCAAAGCTCGACCTCATCGAGAAAAGAAAAGTACTGCCGGAGAGAAAACTCAAAAGGCTAAGGGAATACCTGGAAAGGGTAACCGGCAAAGATCCAAAAGCCAGGCCTTTCCCCCACCATATATTTTCCATAGCGCCGGAAAACACACATCAGGAAAAACGCGCCTCAAAACTGAGCGTAGAACTCCTGAAAATAACAAAACAGAGCAAGAAGAACTACGCTTTGTTATGCTTGTAATTGTTGGGATTTGTGAGCTTTTTCTACTTGCTCTAGATTTGAGCTTTTTGCTATGTCGCCAGGAGATGTTATTGCCGCTTCGGGAACTTCCGGAACTATATCAAGATTACCACCTCTGTAGAAAGCTTCGTAACAAAGCTCTGAACAGAAATAATCGCGTTTTATTTGCCAGTTGTTAGCCGCATTTCTAAGAGGCAGACCAATTTTGGCCAGGAGCTTTAAAACCCCGAGCCAGATCACGCCTTTGAGGTCATATTTCTTATTTAATTTGTCCACAAGATAGGATATTGTTCCATTCAAATTATATGTGTTCTCTTGCCTGACCCTGAAAACATCATACTCTTGCATTATTTTTCTTATGTTCCTCGCTCTTACTCCACTTCCATTTATTGCCTCTATTGCCAGATCCATATCCGGTGAAACACAAATAGCAACGTGTGAATACTTGCTGTTTGTGCCCCATGCGATCCACCAGGAAGCGGAAAACATTTTTTCGGCCTTAAATAATAAAATGTCGCCGGCTTTCATGTTGATCTCCTGTTCTTTATAGACAGATCTCCCTACTTGCTTTGCTTGTTTCACTCGGGCTTGGATTGCCAATTTCTTGTAGATGCCCGGTTTCCGGCTCCTGAGTATAACTCTAAGAGCCGCCCTTCTTCTGTGCTCGCGCAGTGTCGCGGGGATAACAGAGGGGTTGGACCCCGCAATATCGCAAGAAAAACTTTCCCAAGAATTTCATACCCTTTCGGTTTTATACTAAGAAGAAAAATCCTGCCAGCATCATTGCTACCTTTGCGGCGGTAGTGAGACCTGTTACTACAACAGATCCGACTGTATCCCATGTTTGTTTTATGTTGTCCCTTCGCTTACGTTCACCTTCGACTGAGTAAAACGCGGTCAGTTGTATTATTTCAAGTGTAGTCTTATTGTCGGCTGTTGAGGAAATTTCTTCATTTTTTTCCGTTTCCGGCGTGTTCGTAAAGGACCAGTAAACCTTTCCTGCGGCATCCATTGTTTCTTCGGCATTTACATCGTCAGTGTCTTTTTTCATGCGTTCTTCGCTCAAGGAATTATAAAAACTCAGAAGTTCATCATCGGTCCATTTATCCAGCTCGACCTTTTTGTATGGCTTCTCCAGGACCAGTGATTCCTCTATAAGTTTAGATCGGCGGGACTTCAGGGCGATCATAAAGGCCGTTACCGTTATATCTTTAGCGGTCTTGTCAATTTGTGTTTGCACAGGTTCATTATATATCCGGTGAAAGAGTATGAGCGCTTGTTCATCGTTAAGTCCCTTGAAATGCATCTTATTCACAGCGCTGCCCATATGACCATATTTCATGGAAGTGGCGGCACATCCGGACGCCCCGATACATATCAGGATCAACAGAAGTATTTTGATCTTCTTCAGCATTATTGATAACCTCAGGGAGTATACATTTACAAATTTACGCTCTTTCTTGCGATCTTTATGTGTTTATACCAGTTGCCTTATATCCCCTTGCTCCCATTTCTTCCCTTCGATCCATAACGATACTGCTTTTGGGGACAAGCTAAAGAGACAGGTTTACACTTGATCGCAGCTGTTTCGAGAGAAATAGAGCTATTAAGATCTCCTGAAATTTTGCCTTGACCTGTTTCCGCCTCCTGACCTGGCTTTGTACTTTATTATTATATCGTCAAGTCGGCTTTGTCGCAAGGATTCCAGAATGACACCAAGCAAAGTGCCCATAATTCTTGACACTCCTTGTATTGCTCAGGTATGGACATAAAAGCGGGTTGCATGATCTTAATATAGAGCTCCCTTGACATATCTTACTAACCGGATCATGTTTCTCCCAGGATAAGCTTGTATCCTTCAATGATACTATCACATACCATCTGGACTATGTTGTTGAGGTCTCCGTAGTCCGCCTTTCCAAGGGCCATGTAGTATTTGTAACGGTCGCCGATCTTAATTATGGCAGGGGCGAAGCCTTTACTGAGGAGCTGTGTGATCAACAGAAGCCGCCCCACCCGTCCGTTACCGTCGAAAAATGGATGGATAGCTTCAAATTCGTAGTGATCCCGGGCGATCTTGCCTATCGGGTCTTTGCCGTAAACCTTGATGTCTTTTATCAGTTTTCCCATTTTAAGCGGCACTTCCTGCGCTGAAGGAAGTGCTTTTTCGGTGTTGGTCAGGTTTACGTAACCTGTTCTGAATTTTCCGGGGAGCATGTTCGGGAAATTATACATGACTATCGAATGCAGACGCAGGACATATTCCTTGTCGATCCTGAATCCCGGCCTTATATTATCCAACAGGAATTCCATCGCGTTTTTGTGGTTTATGGCCTCGAAGACCTCGAAAAGCTCTCTGCCTCTTACCTGTTTTCCCTCAAAGGCCCGCCGGGTTTCTTTGATGGTCATACGGCTGCCTTCTATGGCGTTCGAATGATATGTCATCTCCAGGAGGAATTTTTCTCGTATCGTTTTGTTGTTTATGATAAGGCGTAGAGGGTCTTTTACCTTCTTGAAAAGACACTTTATCTCTTTTCTAAGGTCAACGTAATCTTTAAAGAGCTGGTCTATATCCCTTGACTGACCAGGGTGCGGTTTTATGTCTTTATCCAGCCATCTGTAAACCGTCTTGTAACTTATCCCAAGACGGCGCGCCATTTCGGAGCGTGTTATACCGGTTTCCTTCATAACCATTTCAAGCTTCTCTTTATCGGAAAAAAAGTACTTATTCATTGTAGAAGCCTCCCTTAATAATAGGACATATGTCCTGAATAATACTACATATAGAATATACCATATGTCCTATCCAATTGTCAAGTTTTTGGTGTGTATTCGCCCGGACCGGTAGAGGTTCGCTTCCGGATCTGTGAACGGTTTTGATATAATGGGGTCTTGACATTTGACATTTTATTAAGAATACAATATTGTCAAATGTCAAGGTGACCCCTAAACCAATAAACCAACATTGTACCAGTTGCCCGAAATTTATAGTTAATTTGCGGCTGAAAGAGTATAATTATATTATATGCCTGTAATTTTTTTTAATCCAAAAGGAGGCGCAAAATGATAGAAATCCTTGCTGAAAGCCATGATAACGTTTTAGGCATTAAGGGCAGCGGAAAGATCACGGACCAGGATTATAAGGAAGTAATAATCCCTAAAATTGACAGCATTTTATCCAAATACGGCAGAGGCAAGTTCCTGTACTACCTTTCCGAAGAATTCGAGGGGTTCGAGCTGGGCGCGATGTGGGATGACCTCAAATACGCAGGCAGTTACAGCGATAAGTTTGATAAGATCGCCCTCGTAGGCGGCCCTAGATGGGTTGAATGGACCACAAAGGTCTTCGGCCATTTCGTTAAAGCCGAGATGAAGACATTTGCAGAGGATCAGCTTGATGACGCCTGGCAGTGGATCGAATCGTGATCCACAGGGTTCAGTCCTTACTTCTTTAATGTTTCAAGAAGATCTTTAGCGGATTTTGGCATTTTCGCTTTGTTTTTTACAAGTATTTCTTCCGCTGACAGATCTTTGCCATAAAGCGCCTTGTTGCCTTCCCAGTGCTGGTTGATAACATCGCCTTCCAGCTTAATGCCGGCAAATAATCCCCGGCTCCTCGAGTAGGACAATATCCCTCCAAGATGAGCGTCCGTTGACGCCGCAGCATTTCTTCCGACAGGGCCTGCAGCGACAGAAGCGTCAACGCCAAGCTTGAATTTTCCTTCCAGGATGGCTTCAACGCTTCTCCTGGTCATAATAAGCAGGACGATGTCTGTCGCCTCTCCGCCGATCTGGAAACCGATGCTTGCTCCCACTAGAGTGAAAATAGCCGGAGACGACCATTTTCCGCTCTTTTCGTTACGCACCATGATTATGCCCTGGCCGTATTTTCCGCCTATACCCAGACCGGCTGATATTGTGCTGGGGAAAATGGCAATAGCGGAGCATTTTTTCATGAGTCCTGACGGGATGTTCTCATCGGGCATTTGTTGTATCTCGGATAAAACCGTGCCGCATTCTTCGACAAGCGCTGTCCATTTATTATCTGCACTTGCGTTCGGGCAGCAGAAAATAATTGATATCAGATAAATGACACTGAAAAGAATTTCGAACCTTTTCATATTTGACCTCCTTTTGAGCGCCGATCGTTTTTTAAATAAATAGGGGCGCTGTCCCCTTATTTCCCTTATTTTCAATTGTAGCTCCGGATGCGTGACATTTCAAGGATAATAAAGCAAAACCGGGAAATAGGGCTCTGTCCAGCTAGTGTCCTGTTAAATAAAGCATATTTTCTGATGAATTGCAGAAAAATTTGCTAATTATATTATTGTTGAATATACTTACTTTAATATTAAATATTTAAGGCCCTCAAAAATATCCGAAGGAAAAAATGGCAATGAAATTGAGTGACAGTCCGCACAGGAGATACAATGCCCTCACCGGGGAATGGGTGCTGATTTCGCCGTATCGGGCGGAACGTCCCTGGCTTGGCGAGCGTGAGAACCCGCCGCGGGAAGAACGTTCCTCGTATGATGAAAAATGCTATCTGTGTCCCGGGAACGTCAGGGCCAAAGGGCAGCGAAATCCGGATTACGAAAGTACTTATGTTTTCACGAACGATTATGCCGCCCTTCTCCCCGAAACGGATCCCTTTCGTGACAGAGAGGATCCGTTATTAGTTGTTGAACGCGTGAACGGCACCTGCCGGGTAATATGCTTCTCTCCCCGTCATGATCTGACACTGGCGGAGATGCCGCCGGAAGATATAAGAAAGGTCGTTGATGTGTGGGCGGAACAGGTCCTGGATCTGGGAAAAACTTACCGCTGGGTGCAGATCTTCGAGAACAGGGGTGAGATCATGGGTTGTTCAAACCAGCATCCTCATTGCCAGGTCCGGGCGGAAAGCGTTTTGCCCAATGAGCCCTCCAGGGAGGACAGGCGGCAGTCGGAATACTATGAAGAGAACAGGACGGTTCTCCTGATGGACTATTTGAAGATAGAACTGGAGCTCGGGAAGCGGATAATAATAGAGAACGAACACTGGGCGGTGCTGGTCCCCTTCTGGGCCGTCTGGCCGTTCGAGACCTTTATTTTGCCGAAAAGAAACGTCAAAAGCCTCCCCGATCTTTCGGGCGAAGAACGAGACGCACTGGCAGACATTCTCAAGAAACATCTGACCAGGTATGATAATCTTTTCAATTGCCCGTTCCCCTATACTATGGGATGGCACGGCGCACCGGCGGACAATGGTGATCATCCTTACTGGCAGCTACACGCTCACTACTACCCTCCCCTACTGAGATCCGCCACGGTAAAAAAGTTCATGGTAGGTTATGAAATGTTATCGGAACCGCAAAGGGACATAACCGCTGAACAGGCAGCGGAGCGTTTGAGACGATTGCCGGACGAACACTACAGGGTGAGAAAAGATCAATAACTTCACGGGCGTGAAGACAAATATATGTTTAAGATCAGGGAAGACAGCTCCGGCGGCCTCAAAAGATTAAAGATACAGAACACCGCCACGGGCGAATTTGTCTCGATCGTTCCGGGTTTCGGGGCGAACATAAACGAACTTGTCCTGCATAAGAACGGCACACTGCACCCGGTCATAGCGGGTAATCGGGATATAAGCGGTTTCAGAGGAAAAGGCGTCTTTAAAGGCGCGAAACTCATCCCCTTCCCTAACAGGCTGGAGGATGGGACCTATACTTTTGAAGGCGAACGGTATCAGCTTGAGTTGAATTATCCTGAAGAACTCAATGCCTGTCACGGTTTTATCTACGATAAAGAGTTCATCATCGAAGGATCCGCCGAGAAAACTGATCATGCGTCCGTGAAACTTGTTTACCATTACAACGGATTCTTGCCGGGATACCCTTTTAACTGCAAAATAGAACTGGATTATACGTTAGGCGGGTCCCGAGGGTTCAGGTGCCGGACATGTATCGAAAATCTGGGTGAAAGATCGATGCCGGTCGGAGACGGGTGGCACCCTTTTTTCGGTTTTCAAAGAAAGGTTGATGAACTTCTGCTCCGGTTCCCCGCGGAACAAAAGATCATTGTAGATGAACGATCAATACCTTCCGGGGAATCGTTGCCGTATGATCTGTTTGACAGCTTGAACAGGATCGGGGATATTGAACTTGATACGTGTTTCAGGCTAAAACCCGGTAAAGACGGGATACGGATCTCCGAACTTTATGACCGGCAGAAAGACGTGAAGTTACAGCTGTGGCAGGAAACGGGCGAAAATAAATATAATTATCTTCAGATATATATTCCGCCGGACAGAGGTTCGATCGCGATGGAGCCAATGACATGCAATATAAACGCGTTCAATAACCGTGAGGGGCTGATAATTTTGCGGCCGGAACAAAAATTTGAAGCCGGATACGGAGTGAAACTTGCCTGAGTCGAAATATCGGATGAGGAAAACTTTTGTGACATATAACCCGAAAGGAGAAACGGATCATGGAAAATAATTTTGCCGGGACTGAAGAGCGGCTTGCCGGAGAGATCAAGGATGTCAGGAAGTTCAAAGTCCTTGTTTACGTAGTCGCCCTGACAGCCGCCTTGGCGGGATTGCTTTTCGGGCTTGACATAGGGGTCATTTCCGGGGCACTTCCTTTTATCGCCAAACAGTTTAACGCGAGCACAGAAGCGCAGGAATTCGTGGTAAGTTCTCTCCTGGCAGGGGCCGTGCTGGGGACACTGATAAGCGGACTGATATCCCGCAAATACGGCAGGAAGAACGCGCTTTTGGTAAGCGCGGTTGTCTTCGCGATCGGGGCGCTCCTGTCCGCGTTATCCGTCAGCACCAAGATGCTTATAATGGTCAGAATTTTCCTGGGTGTGGCCGTCGGGATGGCGTCGTTTACCGCCCCGCTCTATCTGTCGGAGATGGCCCCTCGACGGATCAGGGGAGCCCTGATATCAATGTACCAGCTGATGATCACCATCGGGATACTGATGGCGTATATGAGCGACACCTTTCTAAGTTACGGGAAACACTGGCGCGTCATGCTCGGAGTGCTGGTCATCCCCTCAACGTTCATGTTTATCGGAGTTCTGCTCTTGCCGAAGAGTCCCCGCTGGCTGGTCCTTGCCGGCAAGAAGGAACGTGCCAGGAAGGTGTTGAACAAGCTGAGGCATATCGATGAAGTTGAAGGAGAACTTGTCGAGATAGAAAATACGCTTGAAAACAAACAGAGCGGATTCCAACTGCTGGTCGAAAATAAACAGTTCCGTAAAGTGCTCCTCCTGGGGATCGGGCTGCAGGCCGTGCAGCAATTCACCGGCATGAACGTGATAATGTACTACGCTCCAAAGATCTTCAAGCTCGCCGGGTTCACCACCACATCACAGGCTATGTGGGGAACGGTGCTCGTCGGCCTGATAAATGTTCTGGCGACTTTTATCGCGATCGCTTTTGTCGACAGGCTGGGACGAAAGCCGATCCTGTTCACAGGCTTCGTTGTAATGGGCCTGAGCATGGGGACACTTGGTCTGATGTTCAATATCGGAATAAAGGTCTCTCAGACGGTGCAGTTTGCCGCTATAGGAGCCCTGCTTGTATTTATCGTCGGTTTCGCGATGAGCGCCGGGCCGATCATCTGGGTCATCTGCTCGGAGATCTATCCTCTGGCCGGCCGCGATCTTGGTATCACCACCAGCACGGCGACTAACTGGGTGTGTAATACGATCGTCGGCGCGACTTTCCTGACACTGCTTAACGTTATGGGTCCCGCCCACACATTCTGGCTGTACGGAGGGTTGAATCTGCTGTTCATTTTGTTCCTATTCCTCTTCGTCCCGGAGACCAAAGGAGTATCGCTGGAAAAGATCGAAAGAAACTTGTTGTCGGGTAAACGACTGGTCAGGATCGGCCGCTGATATGAAAGAAGTGATGAAGAAGAAGACGACATTTATACTTATCGCCGCCATGATCTGTTTTCAGATTAACGGCATGGTCGGGTTTTGCCCAGTACATTACTAGAACCCATTTCATAACCCCGTTCGTTACGAGGCTGAGCGAAAAGGCCATTGACAAGGCCTGAGGGGCAAAATGCCCGGAAACGTAGCCGTTGCGCTACGTTGATGATATTTTGTCCGGATAGCAGGGAACCTTTTCACGGTCCCGGAGTAGGGAGCAAAAATGAAAACGGCTGAAATTGCCGAAAAATTCGGACGATATTTTTCCGACTCGCCGCGGCTTTTCTCCGCCCCCGGACGCGTCAACCTGATCGGGGAGCATACCGATTATAATGACGGTTTCGTTTTTCCCATGGCGCTCGAGTACTGCGTTGTGGTCGCTGTTTCCCGCCGTTCCGACAGGCAGGTAAATATCCGATCCGAAAACATGGGCGATTCGATCTCTTTCTCCCTGGATGATAATCTCAAGAAAAGAAACCACTGGAGCGATTACACCGCGGGAGTGGCCCGCATGCTCGAGCTGGAGGGTATACGGCTGCCCGGCGCGGATATGCTGGTTGACAGTTCCGTGCCTCTCGGCGCGGGACTGAGCTCTTCGGCCGCTATCGAGATCTCATCAGCGCTGGCTTTCCTGAGCACCGCGGACCAGGAGATGAAGCCGGCCGATCTGGCCTTGCTGGGGCAGCGCGCGGAGAATCAGTTCGTCGGCATGAACTGCGGTATAATGGACCAGTTTATTTCCGTGCACGGAAAAAAGGACCATGCTCTATTTCTGGACTGCAGGTCACTTAGCTACAGGCAGGTCCCGCTGCCCTCCGGCAAGGTAAAGATCGTTATCTGCAATACAATGGTTAAACATGAGCTGGGCGCTTCGGAATACAACAAAAGGCGGACTGAATGCGAGGAAGGTGTCCGCATCCTCAAGGAGTATTACCCGGAGGTGCGGGCCCTGCGAGATGTTACTATAGAGCAGTTCAGGGAAGCGGAGAACGCCCTGCCGGATGTAGTGAGAAAACGCTGCCGGCATGTCATCTCTGAGAACCAGCGGGTCCTTGATTCCCTGGATGCTCTCCAGGGGGACGATCTTGATCGTTTCGGCCATTTGATGGACGGCTCTCATGACAGCCTTAAGGCTGATTATGAAGTAAGCTGCCCGGAACTTGATCGCATGGTTGAAATAGCCCGGCGACTGCCTGGCTGCCTGGGAGGACGGATGACAGGCGGCGGTTTTGGCGGCTGTACGGTCAACCTTGTCGTAAAAGACGTGGTAGATGATTTTTGTTCACAGATCAGCGGCTCCTATGAAGAAGCGGCCGGTATCAGACCGCAGATATATATCTCCACTCCTTTTCCGGGAGCGCATGAGATCGTCAGATAATAAGTGAATATACTTCTACTGGTTTATACCCGTTGTATTACACGGGTCAGGTTTTTACCCGGGAACCCTACACAACACAACCCCGGACTCACAGCCGGGGAACTTCTGAAGCGTATCACAAAAGATGAATAAAGGATTTCGCAAGAAGGAAAACTCCAAGGACACGGTACTGGTTACCGGCGGTGCCGGGTATATCGGCAGTGTAACCGCCCGTGAGCTTCTGGATAACGGCTACGATGTGGTCGTGCTGGATAATTTTGTGAAGGGAAGAAGATTCGCGGTCCAACGCAACCTGTCTTTCGCACGTGAAAAGGATAAAAAGTTTATCCTCGAGGAGGGGGATATGGGAGATACGGATTTCCTGGGGGAAGTTTTCGTCCGCCGCAGGATCGGCGCCGTTATCCATTTCGCGGCTTTTATCGAGATGAGCGAATCCGTCCAGCGCCCAGCTCTATATTTCTACAACAACATCGTCAATACCATCCACCTTCTTGACTCAATGGTTGAAGCCGGGGTTAAGAGGATCATTTTCTCGTCCTCAGCGGCGGTTTACGGCAATCCCGCAACGGTCCCGATACGGGAAGATGCCCCTGCCCGCCCTATCAACCCGTACGGATACACCAAGCTGACAATGGAGCGGATGATCAGGAACTATCATGACCGATTCGGCCTTGAATGGATCGCGTTCAGGTATTTTAACGCCGCCGGCGCTTCACTTGACGGGAAGCTCGGAGAGGCACATTTCCCCGAATCGCATCTCATCCCTAATGCCATTGATATGGCATCCCGTGGCAAGAAAGTGAAAATCTTTGGCAAAGACTATGATACCGCTGACGGGACCTGCCTGCGGGATTTCATCAGTATTTCGGATCTGGCCCGGGCACATCGGTTTGCTCTGGAGCTGACCGGCAAGGAAGCGATCAACAGGCCGTATAATCTGGGAAGCGGTAAAGGGTTTACCGTGGGGACAATTGTCCGGGAGGTCGGAAAAGCCATGGGGATTAAAACAGGTGCCCAATACGTTGATAGAAGGCCAGGCGATCCGGATAAGCTTGTAGCTTCATCAGAAGCGTTCCGGAGAGCGACCGGCTGGGAGCCCCGTGACAGCGATATCGGGATGATACTCCGGACGGCGGCAGAATGGTACCGCCACAGGCCGAAAGAAACGCTGGAGAATAAACCTTTGCCTTTGGTGGATGAAGAAGAAATTGCCGGGAAGATAAGGGATGAGCTGACACGGAATCGCGTTATACCTCAAACTCTGAAAAACGAGATACTGGAGAAGCTGAACCATTCGTAACGGCGCATCCTTATTTTTCTAGCTCCTGTTCTCTCTCTTTCAGGTAGCGGTTCAGGAGAAAAAGGGCTGCTTTTTCACATTCATGTTCAGTGCGGTCCTGTTCATCCTGGGAGATGAATTCTTTCTCAATTTCAAGAATTTTTTCTGCTTGCTTCATATTTACTCCTTTAGAAAGACTAAACTTTCAATAACAATAATCTAACATATCCTGCGTACGCAGTAAAGCATATTAACATAAATATCCAAGCGATGATTATTATTTTCTTCATGTGTCCTCCAACCAGTAAAAAAAGGCAATTCCCCCCTTTCAGAAGAATTGCCAAGTTCCATAAATTTACTTACTTTTCGTTATTATAATCTTTTTTATGTTTTTGTCAAGAAAAAAATGACGTTTTCCATGCAAAAAGTGAAAAAGTATGATATATTTGAGAAAAGGTTTTATTCAATGAAAATCATGAAATTAATACCACAGGCTAAAATATGAAAAAAATCATCTCTATTCTCCTGATCAGCCTTATCCCTGTCAGCGCTTTCGCTCAATACAAGGTTATCACTTCAGACGAGGGGCAGCAGGTTGTCCTGGACGATAACAGAAGGTTGACCGTGTTTATGGACGAACCCATAGATATAGGAGATCCCATCTGTGTTTATCTGGATACTTCGGAACTGGATACACGGGGATACGACAAGGTTGAATGGTATTATTTGAGAGAATACGGCCTGAATGAAGTGCTCATCCAGATGAAAAGCTCCGAACTGAGACTCCCGACCTTTGTGAACGTGAACGAAAAGGTATCAATCTTATCCGTTCCTCTGACCGCGGATCCGAAAAGATCAGGGACATTTATTGTTCACGGAGTAGAGATCAAGGTCACTATAGAGCAATCCGGCCATATTTCAGCGGAGATAGTTAATTAGCCCCCGCCCATTTTTTAAAGAAGCCCTCTCAAATAAATTTGAGAGGGCTTCTTCATGAGATATAAAGACGACCGATCGTTATTTAATTTGTTCCTTGCCTCTTCCTTCGGTCTGTTCCCAGATCGTATGGGTCTGGCTCTTCTGTTCCATTGTTTCCGGGATCTGTATCCTGAAAAGGTCCGCGAATTCATTCCAGAATCCGCCCCTGCCCGTGGTCCCTTTAGATGTAGTGGTGCTTGCCTCTTCAGCGAACCCAGCCGAAGCGCTGATGAGAAACACAATTACTGCAATAAGCGCGATTAGCTTCTTCATTGATACCCCCTTTTTGAAGTATTATAAAATTATCATATAAAATATTATATATTATACACTCTCAATAAGCATAATTGCAATAAGAAATGTTAAATGTTAAATTTATTATGGGCATGATCTTATTTAAGAGGGGCTAAGCCCTATGGGGGCCCCTTTTTTTTTAACCTGGTTAAATCTAACCAGGTTAAAAAAAGAAAACTAGTGTCTGTCCCTAGTTTTTCAAGAACATTTTTACAGAGAAGAAAATTACAAAAAAGCCGAAAATGTAGCGAAGTGTAACAGGCGTTAACATGTTCGACAGTATGGCTCCCAGGATCGCTCCCAGAAGTGATGCGGGGATCAGAAATCTTACCGCCCTGCGGTCGATATTATTGAGTTTCGCGTGAAATATGGCACCGGCCGCTGAAGTCGGGACTATAACGGTAAGGGATGTTGCGATGGCCTGGTGCATTTGAAATCCGAAGAAAAGATCAAGCGACGGGACCATTATGGCGCCTCCGCCGATACCGAAAAGAGCCGATGATATACCCGCGATAAGGCCCAATATTACGAAAAAGGGATACGAGTTTATGCTCAGGACGCTCTCTGTGGGGATCCTTATAAGTCCGACCTGTTTCAGGCCAACGAAGAGAAGAAGCGCGGCGAACAGGACCCTGATCAGATCTCCTCTGATCCTGTCCGCGATGGCCGCCCCGATTTTCGCACCGGCGACCGATCCGAGAATGATGAACAAAGCGGAAATGAACAGTATATTGTCGCTGTTCAGAATATAGTGAGTGCTCACCCCGACAAGAGCCGCGGGGACTATTGTCGTGAGGGATGTGCCTACGGCTTTCTTTATGTCATAGTCCAGCAAAAGGACCAGGGACGGGACCATTACAACGCCCCCGCCGATACCTAAAAAGGCGCTGCCGAAACCCGCGAAGAAACCCAGGATAAGGAGATAGGAGTTTTTCATTTGGCTCTTTAATAACCTGTAAGGATCAAAACCCGTGCGGTTCTTTTTTTATTCAGTTTGCGGACACTTTGTTCGCGAGGCGCCTCATCCACATCGTTGTCACCATGGCGAGTAACCTGGAAGATGCGTTTTTCAAGACCGGCTGCTTTCGGGTTTTATTATACAGTATACCAGGAGCTGTAAAAAGAAATAATTTCTGGCGGCGTGATGAATTGCGGGCTGCGGCAAGCCCCTCTCACCGCGCTGAAAGAGGGGCCTTCCTTTATAATCGGAGTAAAGTTCCACGGACTTACGTCCGCGGAACTTTAAAGGTGCATTAGAACCTTTCCCTGAACCTTCCCCAGTGAGATTTCCGGCCGTGATCGCGCCGGTGGTGTTTTCTTTCCTCTTTGAGTTCCATGAACTCCTCGAACTGATCGGGGGTCAAGATCTTTTTCATGTCCAGGAAGTTATCCACCCTTTGATCTATCTGTTTCGCCTGCAGCTTTTTCATGTCGGATACGACCCTTTTTATTTTTTTTCTGCTGGAGTAGGTTTCCTGCAGCTCTTCGCTGAGATCATGGCGTGTATCTCTCAGTTCTTCCATCAGAGCTTTCATCATTTCCCTGTTCTCCCGGCGGAGTTCTTTGAGCTGTTCTCTTTGTTTTGGGGACAGGTCAAGCCTTTCCGATATCTTGTCGAATATCTCCGATCTTCGAGCGTTCATTCCTTCCGGACCGTCCCCGCCATAGGATGGTTGCGAATATGCCGCCGGAGCCGCGCACAGAACCGTGATCACAGCCAGGATGACCGACAATTTCAATACCGTGTTCTTCATTTTTTCCTCCTTCTTTTTGTCTTTCTCAATTCTGTCCCTTCACTGCTGGATCCCCGCTTCCGCGGGGATTAAATTCGCATTATGATTTACTCTCATTTCAATCGCGTAAATCATGTGCTCATTTAACTTAGACAGAAGGAGATCCAAAATAGTTCCCTCTATGAACCCATTTCATAACAAAAAATCCTCCATCGGGATGCCTATATCCGTATAAGAGCCGTTCTCCCGGTCCCCGTTGTTTAGCGCGTCAATGAATGAGAGCTGTTCCTCAAGATACATGTTAAGCGAGGCCCTGTCGAAGAGGTACGTCCTGGCGACTAATGCCGCTATAACGATAAGTATGGATGCCGTCAGCACGGCGAACGCGGGTTTTCTCTCAGCAAGGATCTCCCGGAGGCGCTCTCTTAAACCGGAGAGCGGGCTCTCGGGCCGGTTCGCCTCAATGACGCCTTTTATGCCGTGCCAGGTCTCTTCAGGGGGCTGCAGGCGCTCCGCTCTCTTCAGTGGATCCACGGCTGCGTCACGGACGATCTGCAGCAACTCCCCGCAACGGGGACACGACCTTATGTGGTCTTCGACGACCTTCCTCTGACCGGGATCAAGTTCTCCGTCTATGTAGTCTGTCAGGATCATTTTCCGTATTTTTCCGCATTTCATGGCTACCCCCTTTTCCGGTATCGGGAGATAAGTTTTTCACGGGCTCTCTTGAGCCTGGTCCTTACCGTATTTATCTTTATGTTAAGGGTCTCGGCGATCTCTTCATACTTCAACCCCTCGATCTCTTTCAGTACCAGACATGCTCTCTGCTCGTCGGGCAGGCTGTTCAGCATGGACCTTACAAGATCCTGGCTGTGTTCTTTTTCAAGCAGGTCCGTTCCGGTTTCTTGAACGGGTCCGGCGTCTATCGCGTCATCGAAAGCGACCGTTCTCGCGCGCTCTTTTGACCTTTTCCTGTATACGTTGATCGCCTTGTTCGTGGTTATCCTGTATATCCAGGTCTTGAAAGAGGACTTGAACCGGAATTTCGAGAGGTTCCTGTAAACGCTCACGAAAACGTCCTGGGTAACTTCCTGAGCGTCCTCCCTTCTGCCTGTAACCCTGAAAGCTATTGTATATACGTAGCCGGAGGCCCTTCTGTATATCTCTTCAAAAGCGTGCATATCGCCTTCAGACGCTTTTATTATTATTTCCTCTGGTATCGGCTGCATTTTCCCCTCTATTATATTAGACAAAGGGAGCATCGAAAAAGTTCCCCGGTAGTGCGTATTATATCATACGCACCCCGCTTTTCTAGAAGCCATTTCATAACCCGGTTCGTAACGAGGCTGAGCGAAAAAGCCTTTAGCCCTTCGACTCAGGCCCCGGCTTTAGCCGGGGCCTTCGCTCCCTTCGGCTTCGCTCAGGGCAAGCAGGATTCCGCCCCACCCGGGCGGTAAGGGTGGTGCCCCGGGTTTGCCGGGGGCTCCACAAAGCCTGAGCGGCAAAAAGCCCGGAAACGTAGCCCCAATCTGCTACGTTGAGGACTTTTTGCTGCGAAAACGCAGCTAACGGCTTTTGCAGCCAGCCGCAGTAGAACAGGGTTTTGTAGTTCGCAGTTACAGGGAGATGACACACGAGATCTGGGAGGATAAGGATCGCACGAAATTGAGAGATAACCGGAAGGTTTTTAAACTGTTTCGCGAAGGGCTCGAGCCGCTCATACAGGAAGGAAGACTCGGGTGCGTGCTCCTGCAGTTCCCCTATTTTTTTCTGTCCAACCGGGATAATTTTGATTACCTTCAGAGATGCAGGGACAGTCTTGCCGGAGTAGATGCCGTAGTTGAATTCAGGAACAGGTCGTGGGTAAAGGAACGGACCTTCGAGTGATAAGTAGAAGTTCTGGGGACACGCCTGTTATAGGCGATAAGCAGACACTACTGAAGTTCCGGGGACACGCTTGTTGTATATGCCTATTTTGCTCGCCCAAGCATGTCCCCGGAATATATTTTTATACATAACCGATAACAGATAACCCATAACCGAGATACCCATAGCGAGCATACGTGCACAATACGAGATACCCAAAGCGAGCAAACACGCACCATACCCGGCACCCAAAACCAGACTTTGCGCCTGCTTCAACATCCACCCCTATATAATTTCAAGGATATCCTCAAGGATACTGTTGCGGTTGTCAGGATCGATGGTGTATATGTTGACGTCGGCGCGCGATTTAACGGCATCAATGAACCCGGAGCCCTTCAGTTTTATTGTCGCGATCACGTTGCCGGGAGAATCGAGCGCTTTAATTACCGTTTTTTTGAACTTCGCTGAGAACAGTTCCATGGGGCCTATCTCGTCAATAATGACCGTCCTGGAATCGTTTATAGCCGATTCGATCGCCGGCAGGGCGACATCTTCAAAATTCGCCAGATCCACTTTATACTTGCCCACCCTGCAGGGACTTGTGATGTCGATCCCCGACAATATCCCGGTTTTCCCGTCAAGGGTTTTTATGCGGAATCCGGTCCTTATACCGTTTTTTCGTATTTCCTCAGTATAAAATCCGCCGGCCCTGCCCGCGAAACTCATGGCGATCTTTCTGACCAACGTTGTCTTTCCTATTCCCGGTCTTCCCGTTATCAGCACGTTCATTTGAATACCCCGAAATTCATAATATCGGCTTTTTTTGCCGTGAGGACAGGTGTTGCTTCCCGCTCAGAACCGTCCCTGTCAGGTTTTGGCGTGGTGGAGGACCGCTCGTAACCATAGAATTTCAGGGAAAGCCCCCTGCTTGTCCGTAGATCCTTTTTTCTGTTCCTTGCCATTATTGCCGCCTTGTTTTCTTTTCCCCGGGTGTCCCCGTTCCGGAAAAGGTGTCTTTATATCGCTGCTAAAGCTACGTTCAAAGCCACGACCAGAACCTGCGCCAACACGTTCCAGGCCTGCCGCGTGTTACTCCTTTTTCGCAATTCTGATACGACCGCGCTCATGCCTGTCAGGCGGACTATCCTTGCGGCGTTTTCCCTGTCGGAAAGTTCGGACACGGGTTTGAGGTAGTGCGCCGATACCTTGGGTTCCAAAGCGTTGTAAACCGCCAGAAGGTCATCGTCGTTCCAGTTTTTAAGCTCCACTTTTTCATGGGCAAGTCCGAATACCCCGGAATTTTTCAGATAGGCGGACTTTCTTTTCCCGAGGGTCTCCATGAACCTGGAAATGGTTATGTTCTTCGCCACGCCGTCCTCGAAGGTTTCCGCGGGAACGTTGAAGATCATCACGATCATCATAAGGGCATGTTCGTCGTCGAGTTCCGCAAATGTCTTGTATTCCTTCCCTTCCAGCTTGTAACCGTAGTGGTGTTTTGTCGTGGCGCATCCCGATAAAAGGGCGCAGAGACAAAAAAATAAGATGATAAAACTGTTCTTCTTCAGTTCCACTGGAAAAGTCCATGCAAAAAACGTTTACTCTGAAACGGTCGCCGTAACGAACATAATGACCGTTCTATATTTTTCGGCCCCCCTTAGAGGCACGGATACTCCCAAAGGCGTTACGCCCGCCTGTTCAAGGCGCCGTTCCACCCTGTCCATTCCGCCTATAGCGATGGTATCGCCGCTGTTGATCACCACCTGTGTGATGACGGACCTTTCGTATATGCTGTGGTCTTTGCGGATCTCCCCGATGGCCGGCCTCAGGATCATGGTGATCGAACCGTCGTTATTCACCCTGGGCAGGACTTCAAGGATGTTCCCGACGGGTTTTCTGTCGACCCAGTTGACGCCTATATTGCCTTTATCCGTTATGATCGTTCTGGGGAAGACCTCTTTGAGGGCGACCTGTGTCCTTGCGGGCTCGCCGCTGAGCGTCTTTACCGTCATCTGTGTGCGGATATCCGCGGATTCGCTTTTACTCAGCAGCCAGAAGATCTCATCGAACCTCTCCGGGGGAATGACGCTCTGACCGGCGTCTAATCCCGCCTCACCCATAAGGGTATCGGTCATTTCCACGACAAGAAGTTTTATCTCGACCTGTTTTCGCGGATTGTCAAGCCGGTCCAGCACTTTCCGGATATGTCTCAAGTTGGCCGGGTAATCGCGGACGATCAGGCTGTTGGTGGCAGAGTGAAGTGTGGTCTTCCCCTCTTTGCTGTTGAGATGGACTACTGCCGGGTAAATAGATACGGCGTCACCATGCTGTATCTTGAAGACCTCGACCTGAAGGTCTTCGGAACCGGCGGATGCCGGAGGAGCCGTGATAAAAAAGGATATTATTATGATAAAAAGTGTTTTTCGCATGATTAGCGGCTATCAACAAACTTCCCTGCAGCTTGCTGCGGGGAAGTTTACCCCGCACCGAACCGCATTGGGTTCGGGGTTCTCGTCCCGTACCCAAAGTGGTACGGGAGATTCCGCCCTACAAGTGGAATCCCGCAGAAAAAGGAGCCGCGGACTCAAGTCCGCGGGACTCCATCCGATCAACCGGTTTGTTCTTTTTTTCTGAACAGAAACCCGAAAACCTTTTTAAGAGAACGGAACATGACTTTCAGGAACCATATCGAGAAAACAATAAAGGACAATACCAGCAGGCCGGCTATTACGGGGTGCTTGGCCACCAGCCATAATGCTACCAGGACAAAACTGTCCTCAGCGACGCTGGCAATAATGTTCGTTACAGGTTCAGGTGAGGTGTTTATGGCAACTCGCGCGGTGGCCTTTGTAAGATGCGAGTCTAACGCCACCACCCCGCAGATCAGGGCTACGGAAAGCTGAACGGATTCGTTCGATCCGGACATGGCCATGAAAGCCAGAAGCGCGGCGCCTGCCGGCCTTACCATTGTATGAAAGGAATCCCAGGCCGAGTCAACATACGGGATCTTATCCGCGAAGAACTCAATGATAAAAAGAAGCAATGCTACCGTTATTATAATGGGATTTGATAAGACATCAAGTTTCCCGGGCAGGTCGATAAATCCAAGCCTGTCAGCTATGCCCAGTACCGCAATAGTAAGATAAAGGTTAATGCCGGAAGCCCAGGACCCGCCTAATATCATCCCGATATTGCTTAAAGTATTCATCTTTCCTGTTATTCCCGGGGTTCATCCTGTGCGCCGCCAAACAGGGATTTGATGGAATCAAGCGCGTTCGTTCCTTCTTCGGTGGATGAAGGGCTGTCTTTTGAAGTTCCTCCGGTCTGGCCCTTAAAGAGATCACCGATGGCTTTTACGCCCTGTTTCTTTATATTTTCGGCAATATTGGTGAGATATGGTTTTATAATGGCCATAAGAGTATCCTGGAATCCTTTGAACTGGGGCTTGTCTACTGTCCCGGTTATCTGGAACCTGAGGGTTACAGGGTCTATCTGGTTCAACGCTTCACATACGGCCGGTAAAGGGATGATCCCTACGGTGAGCCGCCGGTCTTTCGGAACGAGATTCTGTTCACGGAGAGTGAGCACGTTCTTTGAGTCTATCGCATCATTTAAGAAAGCCGTTCTGGACTTTATGGAGATCCGGCCCGCCGTGAAATCCACCGGAAGTGAATCCTCGTAAATAAACCCGACGGCTGTAAGGTCAACATTGTCGGCCGTCAGGTCGCAGGCCGCTTTTTGTGTGTTTCGTTTGTAACTTTTCGAGTACTGAAAATTGAAAGTGCCCGCGTGAGCGCCGTCTTTGTTTACCCTGCCTTTTATATCCAGTCTGTTGAATCTGGCGCCTTTTACGGGATCCAGGCCGAGCCCTTTTATTATGATCTTCACGCCCTCTACGCTGACGCCTTTGGCCGTTTTTGTTTCAATATCCAGGCGGGAGTCTTTTATCACAAAGTCCCTGATCTGGAAAAGATGTTCCTCTCCAACCTTTTTAAAGAATACTCTTCTGCCTTTTGGAAGTTCCTGGACGTCCCTTTCGATCCTTTCGGATTCCTTTTGTTCGACTCTTTCCTTTTCTATGGCTTCTTTGGAGGAGGTGCTTTTTATCATGTTCCAGATCCTGCCGAACCAGTCCTTTTTCGGCCTGAAGCCGGTTACGGTCCAGCGTCTGGGTGCTGCTTTTTGTTCGGCTTTTTGGCTCCGGGCAAGCTTTTGCACGTTGAAAGTTCCGTCAGGCTCCCCTTTCAGGTCGATCTCAGCCCCGGATATGCTGACGCGCGCAAGGACAAGACGCTTTGAAAGAAGGCCAAGAGGGCTGACGCGGATCGACGCCTTTCGTATCAGGACCATCCTCTGTTTTTCGTTATCCGGATCGAACACCTTCAGGCCTTTTAAGGAACACGACAGGGTCAGCGGCCATATAGTGACCTTTTCCACCGTGACCTTCGCGTCAGCGTGTTCATTAATACTGTCGATGATAGCAGACCCCAGGATGGGAGATATGATCAAGGCGAAGGCTATCTGAAAGACGATCAGCAGCGCCGCAAGTATGGCTATTCCTTTTATATTGAGGAGCTTCATTGTCATTCCTCCCCCTTTAAACGGCCAATGATAGACAGTATCTTGCTGATAAGAGGTATGTTTTTAAACCATTTTACAAAAGCCGAGTTCTTTATCCTGTCAAAGTATTTTTCCCTGATAATGACTATACCTTTTTTCGAGAAAATATAGACAGGAATACATAATACCCAGGAAAGGAAAAGCCCCCCGGCGACGAGCGTGTTATTGAGGTCCAGATAAGCGACTACCGGCAAATGCGTCAGCTGTCTCCAGAAAAAGATAAGGTAATCGGCCTGTATAAGAAGGTATCCCCCGATGATATCGGCCAGGCCGCTTACCCCAAGCACATACAGAAGTTTAAAAAGCGGCAGCACCAGCATAGCCGCCAGCCTGTTGATCCTGAAGATGAAAAAACAAAGCAATAACAGGATCGCCATCGGGCCGTTAAGAGGGATGAATCCCATGAACATTCCAAGGCATACGCCGGCGGCGACTTCACTCGCGGAAGTATTCGAGCTGAACAGTTTGACGATCTTGACCGGAAGATTGATCAAAGGTAACATATTTTTCAAACCTTTCAGAAATAGAACACGTTTATTAAACCAGGTCCGATCTTATCAGGATTTCGCCGCGCTTACGTCAATTACCGAACCGGCCCAGGATTCCACCCATCTTGATATTTTTACGCCGAGAACTCCGGCCATTAAAAGCAGCACCTCTTTTTGGCTTCCGCGGGAGTGAGTCCTTCGGGGCTGCTTTCGAGTTGCTTGAGGACTTCTTCTTTTTCCAGAGAATGCCAGTTTACGGTTTTTTTGTCTTCCGCCATTTTCTCTTCCATTTTACGAAAATTATTTTTTAAATATTGTTTATATTATAATTAGTATAATTATACAATATTTACTGCCTTTTCCAATTTTTATTTGTAAACTTATCCTGTGAACAAAATCCGGAGAACCCGGCACATGACCCGAGACCTAAAACCCTCTATGCAATCCCGCCTTTACCGCGTGATCAAGCACTTCCTTGAACTCACCCATCGTGATCCTGCGTGAGAGATCTTCATGTCTGTCGGCCTTGAAACACGGATGGTACTGTTCCATGATGTTCACGTAAGAATCCCTTGAGAGTTTTTCAGCGATGAAATCCAGGATCTCGAACGATCCGGCGATACCGTTCGGCAGGACAAGGTGGCGGATGAGCAGGCCTCTCTCGGCTATGTCTTTTTCGTTTATCACGAGACCCCCAACCTGTTTATGCATCTCAACGAGCGCTTTGCGGCATATTTGCCAGTAATCACCGGCGCCGGAATATTTCCCGGAATGATGTTCATCGGAATATTTCGCGTCAGGCATGTATATATCAAATATTCCGGCTATCTTCATCAGCGTCTCCGGCTTGTCGTAACCGCCGGAATTATACACCAGAGGCAATTTTAAGCCCTTTTCGATCGCGGGGATAAGGGCTTCCACTATCTGGGCTATAACGTGAGTGGGTGTGACAAAATTTATATTGTGCGCGCCTCTTTGCTGAAGGGATAACATGATATCCGCCAGATCCTGCGGTTTGACCTCATGTCCTTCCCCGAGATGTGAAATGGAGAAGTTCTGGCAGAAAATGCAGCCGAGATTGCACCATGTGAAGAATATGGTCCCCGAACCGCCCGTTCCTACGAGCGGGGGTTCTTCCCCGAAATGCAGGTTATAGCTTGAGACAAGAACGTTCCTGCCGGTTTTGCAGAAACCGGTTTCTCCCTTCAGCCTGTCCACTTTACAATTTCTCGGGCACAGCTCGCAGTTTTCCAGTTCCGAGATCAGACGGTCCTTAATCTTCGCAAGTTTACCGTTCTTGTGCAGTTTCAAATACGAAGGTATCATACAAAATGGTATCTTTAGGGGTCAGACCCCTTTAAATTTCATAATGCTTATTCTTGAAGGGTCTTTGCACTTGTGGCGTTTTTTATGTTCGAGAGCTTCGGGCCCGGAGGCTATTTCTTCGAATCCCGCTTTTCTGACGAATTCCGGCCTGTGTGTGACACCGTATATCTCTTTTCGCCCGTCCAGTCTTTTTGCCTCTTCGACAAGGAACTTAAGCAGTTTAATGCCTAAACCCTTCCGCCTGTGGTAATAATCAACGCCAAGGGAACCGATCTCAAAATAACCGCCGTGGTCGATTATCCTGCCGAAGGCGACTGTCCTGCCGCAATTCTTCGCTACGAAGAACTTCTGCCAGGTCGCCCCGTCGGCGTCCAGGATATATTTCTGGAGCTTTTCCCGGATGTACGGCCAGTCTTTTTTTTCCGCGGGCTGTATCGTTATGTTATCCATATTTCATCTTTCATAAAAGCCTCTTTCAAAACCCGGTATTAGAAATCAGGCGGGGAGTTTTTCGGAGATATCATAAAGAACGGCGATCATGAATTTTTTCATGTATTTTTCTCTTTTCTTATCAAACAATATTGCTCCCTTTCAGGGATGTCTTATGACCTCTCGCGTGATAGCAAGCTTCTCAGGTGATCGACAAAGGCTGCCAGACGCGATTTTGAATGCCTTACGGGCTTGTAAGACGCGCGGAATGCCTTTATCGCGGCATAAATACCTGTCACGATACCAGCTGCTATAAAAATAAAACCGAAAATAAAGCGATCCCCCACAAGAAAGAACAGCCCCAGCATGTACAGCATGGCCGCGATAAACGGAAAGTAACTTGCATATTTGTTCTTTTTATGAGACATCTTTTTTAATATTAATAATAGTTATATACACCTTAAATAATATTATTATAGCGGCATTTTCAAGTTTGACCACTGTGGGCCGTAGACAATTGACAATAGGCCGATCAGCGGGTCTTTTCTATTTCAAGTATTTCTACCGGTACGCCCCAGGAATGAAAAAGGAACTTTCTTTCTAGGCCCCGTTCGTTACGAGGCTGAGCGAAAAGGCCATTGACAAGGCCTGACACCAATAAAATATTATCAGAGACGGGGCCTGTGGCGCATTCTGCGCGTGGTCCCGGTACCGACTTGTTGTTGGGTTCCGTAATGGCCTCCGCCGTGGTAAGGGCCGCCTGCATATTCGCCGGCGGAATATATGCCGGCGCTTTTATATAGATCTTTTAACTTTTCCAGCTGGTTTTTTGTGTATATTTTTATGAGCTTGTCGTGGACCGAGACGAGATACTGGCTTTTCTTTTTTTCCAGTTCGTGTTTTTGGGCTACAAGCGGGGTTATCATCTCGGTGTTCACGGGGACCTCCCACATCAGGGTGTTTATCTCAACCGTGAGCGTCTGAATGTCGGCGTCCTGACGGATGAGGCTTTTACTTACCTCTTTTGACAGGTCTTTTATCTGCTTGACTTGTTCGTCCGAGAGCTCAAGCGCCATGCTGCTGTTCATGGCAAGGTTCACCTCGCTAAAGAACCTGTGTTCAAGGTCCTGCCCGGTTGATACGCCCGGACCATATCTGCCGGATTTTTGCGCGAGTGTTACACACGTTCCGATAAAAAACATCATTGCGGTTAATACTAAGACTATTAGAACTCTCTTATTCATAATCTCCCCTTTCGTCCCAAAATCTTAACGCGGACCGACCCGGTCGGACATGCCCGGGCCGCGCGATATTATTATATGTCATACTCTGGCAGGAGAAAACTTCTAAAATAGAAACAGCGCCAATTTTTTTTCTGGATTTAAACCGTTCGTCGCTTTTACCCCGTTAGAGAAGCCTGCTCTGGGCTTCTCTAACGGGGTTCACCTGATTTCAATAAATTACAATAAAGGATTCAAATTCTCCGTTATAAGTCTCCCAGTTGATTTCCACGTTGTCAACACGCGCCATGGGCGGACCATGATAACACCAGTTTGTCATTTTATCTATATCTTCCTTTTTTCCTTCAAAAACCGCCTCTACCCTGCCGTCCCAGGAGTTCCTTACCCACCCTGTAATGAATAACGTCATGGCTTTTTCTTTTGTATAGCTCCTGAAAAAGACACCTTGAACCAGCCCTGATAAAAATACATGCGCTCTTGCTTTAGCCATTTCTTTTGTTTTCGATAAATTAAATCCAAAAAAACTATCAATTACAATTTTATTATACAATAATCTTTTTTATAAAAAAGCCAATTTTAACCTTTATTATTATTGACTATAACCCCGTTCGTTACGAGGCTGAGCGAAAAAAGCATTGACAAGGCCTGAGGGGTGGAGCCCCGCGGACTGAAGTCCACGGCTCCTTTTTCTGCGGGATCTCACCTGTAGGGCGAAATCCCGAAAACGCAGCCAATGGGTTTTGCAGCCAGCCGCAGTAAAACAGGGTTATGAAATGGGTTCTAAAGAAGAACTGGAGAATATCTTTGACAAGCACAAAAAACTTTACACGGCTAAAGAAAAACTGGGGCCTGGACTTGCGATCATACAGGATATTGTGAACATGCACAAAGGAAAAATCTGGGCCGAAAGCAACCCCAAGAAAGGTAACAGGTTTATTGTAGAACTCCCCAAAAACATAGCATCAAAAAGCTGCGCCCTTAAGTGGATTCACTCCTCGTCGTCCACTTTATAACCGATGCCTCTCACGTTCTTGATAAGCTTGCTCGTCTTACCGAGTTTCTCCCGCAGATGTCGTATATGGACGTCAATGGTGCGTGTTATCACCACTTTCTCTTCACCCCACAGGTAATCCAGGATCCTGTCCCGCGTGAAAACCTGTCCTTTCCTTGAACAGAGCAATTCCAATATCTTAAATTCCGTAGGGGTAAGAGCTACTTTCTTTCCTTCGGCTGTTACCTGATATTTCTGTTGATCTATTACCAGCAAATCACTTATATTGATCACTTTAGGCTTTTCTTCCGGTTCCAGCCTTCTCAGGACCGCCTTTATCCTTGCCCCCATCTCTTTCAATGAAAAAGGTTTAACTATATAGTCGTCGGCTCCGATCTCAAGGCCCAGGACCTTGTTGGTCTCCTCGTCCCTGCCTGAAAGGATTATGATGGGTATAGTGGAAAGTTCCTCCTTAACCTTCAATAACCTGCATATCTCAAAACCGTCCATTTCGGGCAGCATCAGGTCAAGGATAATAAGATCGGGTTTTTTTGTTTCCAGGAAATTGAACAGGCTATGTCCTTCCAGAAATCCTTTGACCTTGAACCCCTCGTCGGTAAGATATTCCGTCACCATATTTACTATAGCGTGTTCGTCATCCACTATAACTATCAGTTTTTTGTCCATATCACTTCTTTCGGTATGGCTATTATTTTATCTGTTTTAGGTCTTCTTTCTGATCAAAGATTCAATTACCCTTACAAGCAAATACAAAGAAAGAGAACAAAAGATCCCTTTTGCAAGGAAATACCAGGCAACCGCATCGTTTGAAAACTCACCCTTAAAAACACCGTTGCCGAGCAGGAAGGAATAAACGCATATAAGAAAAACGGCCACCGCCGCAGCATCCACTAATGCCTTTTTCTTTTTCATCTTCTCACCCCGGACTCAAAAAAATCAAGAAAATAAAGCCCTGAAAAGAGGGGCTTATGGACCACTTTTACGATGATATTAAGGGTAGAGATCTCCTTATTACATTTTCTATTGAGTATAAGGAAATCTTGTGCCAAGTCAAGGTAAAGCAGGGATTACTGGTGTCAAAGATTATGTGTACTTTCATATTAACAGATCCCAGCCGGAGTTTATCCCCGTAAAAGCAGGGGAGGGAATAACAGAGTATTCATTCCTGCCTCGCCTGATCCTCTTTGTCGATCTTGTCCAGCTCTTTCTTTATCGCCTGCATCGCCTGAATGGTCTTGCCAAGCTTATCGCTTATATCCCTGGTCAATTCAGCCTTTTCCTGCTCTGTTGCCGGCACACCGCCTGCCGCGCCCCCGGTTATTTTCCGCACTTTCCGCCATATCCTGACCATTTTCGCCGTTATCTTTGCATAATTCTCGCTCCAGCCCTTCTCGCCGGCAGCCGGTGCCTTTACACCGCCTTTCGGCGCAGCCTTCTCAGCTGGCTGAATGTCCTTGACCTCCTCTTTTATCACCTGGAGTATCTTTATGGTCGTATCTATCTTCTTGTCAAGGTCTTTTGACCATACTGTTTCTTCACCCGCGGTATTCTCCTGTTTCTCGTCCCCACCGACTGCGGCGTAAAGCGGCCCAACGCTTATAAACAACACGAAGATGCTCAGCATCGTCATTATCGTCGTGCGCCTGCCTCGAGCGAAGTCAAGGGGTATTGCGTATATTGTATTGCGTTTTTTATTCATCGTAAACCTCATTGTTTTGTTAAAAATATATTCTGGGGACATGCCTGGGCGAGCAAAATTAGCGTCTACAACAGGCGTGTCCCCGGAACTTCATCAATGCCATAGTGTCGTCTGCAACAAGCGTGTCCCCAGAACTTCCTGAGCATAGCCGAAGGGTCAGTCGCGTAAGCCATGCGCTCATTTAACTTGTTATTCTGTAAATCACTATCGAAAGCATGGCAAAGGCTATCACCAGTTTAGCCGCTATTGACCCTAACCTTCCCAGGACCCCTCCCGTACCTGCCTTCATTGACTTGATCAGATCCCTCTGAAGAATCAATTCTACCAGAAAAGCGCCTAGAAAAATACCCAAAAATGTTCCTGCGATCAGCCCAACTCCAAAAAATGCCGTTCCCGCAACCGCTCCGAGAACACCGCCAATAATGGCCCCAAAAACAGCCGCGTTGGATGCCCCCAGATTCTTGGCGCCCAGAACAATAAAAACGTATTCCAGGACCTCGCCAAAAAGGTATAAAGCGCACAGGATCACAAGTACTTTCAGTGTGATAACTGAAAATCCTGTCATCAGCGCGTAAAGAATTGTGCCGACCAAGATCAACAGGGTCCCGAACGTAGTGAAGAAGATGGCGATAATACCGGCCAATGTGAATATCAACAATACTGATAAGGCCAGAATATTCATGATCATGATCCGGTACCCTTATATCCCCATTATTTAAACGAATATCAGCATCAGGCCGATCGCAAGAAAAAGTATGGCCCAGATCCTGAAAAAAATCAGAGGCCTGTCCGCCAACCATGTGGCTATCTTTAACGATGCCTTCGAAGTCAGCAGCATTATCGCTTTTATCGTTATTATCATCCCGATTATCCCAACCACCTTCGCAGACAATCCCGGGGCTTTGATCACGCTGCCGATCATGAGAAAACCGAATACAATCACAAAGACGTAAACGACTCGCTTTGTCCTTCGGCCCATTTTTCTCTTAAGCCGGTCTTTCAAGGTCTGCGGCCTTACCAGCCAGAATGCACCAAGAACGATCCATATCGCGCCAAGTATCTTAGAAAGCACTTATTACTCCTTAACGGTTATTTCCCTCGGGGACTTTTCTTGTAATTAATATTCCCGCAATGATGAAAACGGTCTGTATGAGCATAGCGACCCTGTATTTAGATGCTCCCATAAAACCGAAGACAAGGATCGATAGCCCCCAGATAAGCGGCCCCAAAATAGCGGAAGACTTTCCGACCAGCCCGAGAAGGCCGAATATCTCGCCCAGCTTTTCCTCCGGACAGAGCTTTACCGCCAAAGCGCGGCTGGTTGTCCAGACCGAACCAAGGGCCACTCCGATCAACGGTCCGACGATCCAGAACATTATTCTGGAAAAAGCGCAAGCTGCCAGGACAAGACACACGAACCATAAAAACAAGGAGATCATAAGGGACCTTTTCGCTCCTAGCCTGTCCGCCATGAAGCCGAAAAAGAGCGATCCGAATATGGCCATTACAGTTGAAAAAAGAAACAGGGCTATCAGCTCACTGTCGCTGAACAGCGCAACTTTCTTCATATATACCGACATGAACACGATAAGAGTATTCACGGCGTTGAGGAATAAAAAGGCCCCCAGAAGGAACAGTAACAGCCCCGGGTATCGGTCCCGGTTTGAAAACGTCTCTTTTATGCGGGATACTACATTCCCCATACGGAATTTATCCGCAGGCCTCTTAACAGCACTTTCTTCTCTAACCAGGAAAAAGCATGGCAGCGAAAATATGAAAAAAAGCACCGCCGTCGGGACAAAAGCTGCCTGGTGGCCGTACCTTATGACAAAAGGCCTGGTAATGAGCATACCGACAATAGCGCCTACATAACCGAACCCTGTTCCCAGGCCGGATACCCTGCCGATCTCATTATGGCCACATATCCTCGGGAGCATCGCATTATAGAAGATGGTCGCTACCTGGTAGAAAAGATTGGCCATGAAAAATATGAGAAGACCCGAGAAAACATCTTTTGCCAACCCGAGAAAAGCCGTAAAGGCGCATGCAAGAACCGTGAAAAACACAAGAAAAGGTATCTTTCTTTTGAAAATATCGGAAACCGCGCCCAAAAACGGTTCCAGGAGAGCCGCCATCAAGAGCGAACCGGACAGCGTTATACTGTAGAATATGTCCTCCCTGCCCTTGTCCACTGTTACCCAAAGGACAAAATACAGGGATATCACGTTCATTGAAAAGATCGTGTTGGCAAAATCGTATAAAGCCCAGCCGAAAACAGGCAATCTTTTACGCACTTTAAACCTCCTGCATAATCAATTATCCTATCTCTTGTTTATCTTGTCAAAGAACTTCTTACAGATCCCCGCTTTCCCTGAGGGCCTCTGGCCTCAGGATTTCTTGGCCAACACTATAACTCCAATGCCAAGGCCCCTTTTGTGCGCGCCTCGGGTGCTCGCACGGTGTCCTCGGGCCTTCGCCCTCGGTCACGCGGGAATGACACTGAGGAAAGTGCCGACAATATGTTACACTATCCTTTTACAGATTTCTCGACTCGCCCCTATTGGTATCAGGTGTCAGGGCTCTATAAAAAAAAGGGGACGAAACCCTATTTTTTAAATAGGATTCCGTCCTTTTTTTTCAAACCATCGATCTTATGCTTCGACCTTTTTGTCGATAAGGAATAACTCCTCGACGTTCTCCTCCGCCCAGCCGAGGCTATAACCGGGTCTTCCGGGCTCGCTTGACATATCCGGTCTTTCCGGGGCATCCTCTATGGCGGGTATTTCCGGGTTGCCCTCTGTCCAGGGGACCGAAGGAAGACATGCTATAGCTTCTTTCTGGAAGGCAAACGTCCTGTTATATTCGTCATACAAAACATCATTCTCGAACCAACCTATATGCTTTCCCCCAAGCGAATAGACATTATTATTCACCAACCAGCCAAGGTTTTTTCCTTCCCTGCTGATAAAGCGGTCTTCATAAAGAAAAAGGCAAGGGTTTCCCTTTCTGTTGAAAAGCCACTCAGCCATTTCACCCTCCTCACTGGTTAGAACTCAATCCGTGACTTTATAAAAGTCGAAAAAATGATAATATATAAATCTTTTAACCATATTAATAATAGCATATATTAATTAATTTTTATATATAATTTAGCTAATTTTTGGTTAACTTTTGGTGTGAAGATCACAGGCGGGAAACAAGTGCCGAAAGCATTTTCGATTATATCGTATGTCGTATTGCGTTTTTTTCTTTTTATTTTTTTTTATATATTACGCCCCTCTTTTTTGGCCTTTATATATTCCGGAGGCACATTTTTTGCAAGGAATAGTTTTCCTTCCCTGTAGAACTTTATATCTTTAAGGGCCGCCTCTTTTGCCATTACCTCCAGAATAACCGGAGTCTGAGCATGCCGCATGCCGACCATGTATGCATCTTTCTCGTTCGAGCTGAGATGGACGAACTGCCTGCTCATGGGCTTCAGGCCTTCTGCAAGAATCTTTTCAAGATCTTCCGGAGATGTTCCGTGATAGAGAACTTCCGGAGGTATTATACTTTCCGAGCCGGGCCGGACTTCGAGGGAATGGCCGTAAGTGGCCCTTATCTTTTTTGCCGAGACCTCAAAACGCCCTTTCGGTTCATTTTTTACGAGTTCAAAAAGGTCCTCTTCCTTAAACTTCCTGAATCTTTTCCTGAGGACCCGCAGGACATCGGCTAACGGGGCGTACCCACACCCGTCCAGCTCAAGATCCCAGCTGCCGGGATCATGACGAAGTATATATGACAGGAACTTGCTCAGTTTTATCTTAGAAACCATTTCATAACCCGGTTCGTAACGAGGCTGAACGAAAAAGTCATTGACAAGGCCTGAGGGGCAAAATGCCCGGAAACGTAGCCGGTGCGCTACGTTGAGGACATTTTACCCCGAAAACGCAGTCAATGACTTTTGCAGCCAGCCGCAGTAGAACGGTGTTATGAAATGGTTTCTATAGCTTGACACCTTGCCGTCTACCATCTGCTGGCCGCACGTCCTGCTACATTGCTCGGCCAATTTTGTCAAATGTTGACAGGCTGACCAGGAATATAAATTTTCAAAAATTAGATATTAAAAATAAAGGACTTACAACAATAATCTATTCGAAAAAGGCTATTCTCGGTCAGCCTGTTGAGCCCTGACCCCCTAATGGGGAGACGGTGATCGCCCTCGCCGGACGGACGGGACATTTCGTCTGGCATATCCCGCAACCGATACAAAGATCCGGATCTACAACCGGTCTTCTTACTGACCGGCCGCCTATATTGAATTCTTTTATCCGTATAGCTTTTTCAGGGACCGGACAATGTTCTTCACAGATCAGACATTCGGCGTTCCAGACCCATGCTATGCAGCTCGACCGGTCCACGTTCGCGACACCGAGTTTTGTTTTTTTCTTCTCTTCAAGCTTAAGCCTCGGAATCGCTCCGGTTGGGCACGCACTGCCGCAAAGAATGCAGTTGTATTCACAATACCCTATTTCGGGAACGAGATGCGGCGTCCAGATCCCCTCCAGCCCGGCCTGGAACATCGCAGGCTGAAGCCCGTTGGTCGGACAGACCTTCATACAGTTCCCGCAACGCACGCAACGGCTTAAGAACTCATCCTCCCTCAAGGCCCCGGGCGGTCTTATAACCGGAGACGCGTTTTCCTTCTTTTTACCCCACTTGAATCCCGACACGAACACAGAGGAAAAGACCATAAAGAGAAACTCCCGTCGGGATATCCCCCTCTTGCCGTTTTCATCCTTTTTCAACACCGATGATCGTCCCGCGGGAAAAAACGTGAATCTTGTACCTCCATGGAGGCAATCGTACACGCAGTCCATGCAGAGAATACATTCGCCCTTAACATAGCTGTTGTCGTCATTTATGGCCCCCATCCGGCAGTTCCTAACGCATTCTCCGCAAGAGACGCACTTATCTGCAACCCGCCGTAAAACAGCGAATCTCGAAACAACCGAATAAAAAGCTCCCAGAGGGCAAATGAAGCGGCACCATAACCTTGAGACAAGAAGAGCCGTGATACATATTAAAACGAAAAACACGAATATTATTCCCGAATTCGCGAAATAATGCGCTTTTACGCCCAAGAAAGACATCTTAAGAGAACTATAAAGATCTTGTACCGGCCCGTACAGGTTGAGATCCCGTATCAAAAACACGAAAAATCTGTCTGTCACGGACGTAAAGGCCGGTATAAGGTTCAACGAAACGAAACGCGCCATTATCACCATCGGATCAAGCACCCACGCGGCCTGCACACCGAAAAGGGCGCTAACGAGAACCGCCCCCAGTAAAAAGAACTTGATCTTACGCAACTTCGCGCCGGCGCGCCCTTTTACCGGTATTTTCTTTTTTCTTGCAGCGCCCGTAAGGTCTATGACCGTTCCCAGGGGGCACACCCACCCGCAGTAGAATCTGCCAAGGAACAACGTAAGAACCAGCATTCCCAGACAAACGGCCAGTCCCGGCAGAAACAGCCGTTCGCTTACGGAAGTGAATATCACTATGTTGGGGTTTGTCCTGAAAAACGTTTCCGGCGGCAGGATGCCCTTCAATGGATACGTCGTCGACCAGAGTATATATACGAAAAGCAGCAGGAAAAAAGCCTGTGAAGATCTCCTCAGAATTATCAGCTTTTTCATCCTATATCTCCACCCCGCGATGAATCAGGGGGGTCATGAATCAGGAACAATAATATACCAGGGTTATAAAATTGGTTCTAATAGGTCGGGATCTCCTTAAGCCCGGCCACACCTTCTTTTATGGCGGCTTCAGCTACCGCCTTTGACTCCCATTCTTTTATCCTGGGATCAAAAGGTGTCGGGATCAGATAATCCGGGGCGAACTCAAAGTTCCTGCCGTAAGCGGTCTTTACTTCTTCGGGAATATAACTCTCACGCGCAAGAGCCGCAAGAGCCTCCGCTGCAGCTATTTTCATGCCCATAGTTATTTTTTTCGCCCGGACGTCAAGGGCCCCACGGAATATGAAGGGAAAGCCCAGAACGTTATTTATCTGGTTCGGAAAATCAGACCGCCCTGTCGCCAACACGTACTTTCGGCCTTTCATGCATTCTGCGACATCCTGCGGCATTATCTCAGGGACCGGGTTGGCCATCGCGAAAATGGCCGGATAATCGGACATCGAAAGGACCATCTCGGGCCTCACGCATCCAGCGACCGATACGCCGATGAAGACGTCCGCGCCGGCCATCGCGTCCGCAAGCGTCCTCTTTGCGGTATCAATCGCATGCGGTCTCTTATACTTATTGAGGTCCTCTCTGTTTTTACTCAGCACGCCTTTTGAATCACATAGAATACAATCCCTGACCCCGTCGGTTTTTATCATCTCGGCTATCCTCAGGCCCGCCGCCCCCGCGCCGTTTATCACTACTGAAAGGTCCCCCGCCTTCTTGCCGGAGAGCTTGCTATAGTTCTTGAGAGCCGCCAGGGTGATTATGGCTGTGCCCCACTGGTCATCGTGGAACACGGGTATGTCCAGCATCTCGTCAAGCCGGTCTTCTATCTCAAAACAGGCCGGTGCGGCGATATCTTCCAGATTGATCCCCCCGTACATGCCCGCTATTTTAACAGTAGTATCTATGAACTTTTCTATATCCGTGCGCCCGTCCGGGCCCAGTACGCCTTCAAGAGGAACTGGCCAGCCGTCAACCCCGGCAAAGGCTTTGAAAAGAACGGCTTTACCTTCCATTACCGGTATGGACGGTCCGGGGCCGATATTTCCAAGACCCAGCACTGCCGTGCCGTCGGTAATTACAGCCACGAGATTCCCCTTCGCGGTCAGAGAATAAGCAAGGTTCTCGTCCCCTGCGATAGCTTCGCATATTTTTGAAACACCGGGAGTATAGGCCATGCTGAGATCTTTCTGATCGGTAAGTTTCTTCAGGAGTTCCAGACCGATCTTCCCCCCCATATGATATTCAAATACCTCTTCTTCTGTTATGATTAATTTATTCTGTTCCAAGTTGATACCTTTCAAATAAATACAGGGCCCGGGTTAACCCCGACGGCTGCCGCCTTATGATCCGGTGACGCTCCTGTACGAGCAGCCGGGCCTCAAAGCGCCTTTTGCTATATGTTCCCGGATAGGAACGCAATTAAAAGCCTTTCCGGAAACCGTTTCCCTCCGGCCAAAGCGTTTATCATATATCATGCAGAAATATGTCCCGTTATCCAGCTTAACCAGATCCCGACAGGGATCATCAAGCGCCCCGCAGCATTGACCGCACCTCCCGCAAAGTTCATCGAACTTTTTTTCTTTTTCGAGCGAATATTTTTCGTAATTTAACGAATCCATTCCTCTTCGCCGTAATAATGCATTAAAAGGACCTGAAACATGTCACCTGATGCCTGGAACAGGACTCTGCGGGTCTTTATTCCTGGAATGTTCCGGAGCTACGGAAGATGCTGCCGCGCCTTGTTTCCCCTTACCAGCTGACGGGCGATGTAGCCGATAAGCACTATAATGTAGAATATGAGTATAATGAAAAGGACGGCAGCTGCTATTGAAAGAAGTATTGAGCTTATTCCGATAAGTATCGGCCAGGTCAGAAGAACGATCCCTATAATTACCAGCGACATTATAACTATCGCGAGTCCTATAAAAAAATCTTTCAGCGTTTGCATAGCCCTCCTCCCAACCTGGATGAGCCAGAACCAAAAAGGGATAAGGGATGTTCTGGCTCATCCATGTTGGTATATTGAAACCGTGCGAGCCCTATGGGCTATAAGAAGGTTCCCCGGCCCAAAGCTATGACTCAGCGGCCGGGAAAACCTACGGTTTTCAAACTTTCCTTTACAGAATTTTCGCAAAGTTGAGTTCTAAAAATATTGTTGCAACCAATTCATCATAACGGAATTTCAATAAAAAGGGGGATTTTAAGGGGGCAAAGCCCCCTTGCCATAAATTAAGCGCACCATGCAGCTCCAAAGTTGCGCGAAGCGCTTAATTTATCCCGATATAAGAGCCTTTATCTCTTCTTCCGTCATGTCCTTTTTTCTGAGGAAACATATCCCGACATCATATGATTTGCCGGGCTCCCCCTCTGCAATACGGACCACGCGGCCGAAGATCCCGCTGTTGTGAATGATCAGATCGTCTTCTATCTCAGCGCATATGTTCATCATGCGATCGTCCAGCTCCAGCCAGACGATACTTGACAGCGCCGGTATGGAAAACTCCGTGGATGTCCTGAAAAGCAGACCGCACGCGCTGATGTTTCGTGACGATATATCGGACTTCTGCGCGAGTTTATCTCCTGTAAGAACTTTACAATTCAAAGGTTTCTCATAATCGACCCTGAGAAATTCCCGTTTTTCTTCAAAGTCAGCATTCATCTTATAATCCTCCTGTCTTGTCATAGAATTTATCCACATAATCGACTATCTTCTTTGGATCGTCTATTACCGTGAATAGTTTCATGTCGTTTTCGTCTATGGCTCCGAGCTTCATACAGGAGCTTTTCAGCCAGTCCAGCATTCCTTTCCAGTAGGCCTTGCCTACAAGGACCACGGGAAAAGGTTCCATCCTCTCGGTCTGTATCAGGGCAACCATTTCAAAAAATTCATCCAGGGTCCCGAACCCGCCTGGAAAGGCTATAAACGCTTTGCTGTACTTCGCGAACATCAATTTACGCACGAAGAAATACCTGAACTCCAGGGGGATCGTAACGTACCTGTTGAACTTCTGTTCAAGAGGTATGGTTATATTGAGCCCTATCGATTCCCCGCCGGCCTTCTTCGCGCCCATATTGGCCGCTTCCATGATCCCCTCCCCGGCCCCGGTGAGAACCGCGTATCCGTCTTTAGCGAAAAGCTCGGCGGTCTTTCTCGCCATTGGATAATACTTATGGGACTTTTTCAGACGGGACGAGCCGAATATGCTAACAGCCTTCCCTATGCTTCTCAGGGACTCGAAACCGTCGACGAACTCGCTCATTATCCGGAACACCCGCCAGGGTTCTTCAATGGGATGATCGTGCATTATACTTTTTTCTTTCACGCCTACCTCTCCTTCTGACTTTATGAAGTGATTATATTATATATAATTCTGCGCGAAATTCATACTTATTTTGAAAAAATCAGGATCCGAGGGATATCTTTCTCTTGTATAAGACAGGTCATATGTTTGCAAAATAAAGGGCTAATACCCGTGTCCTTCCCGCAGGATCACGGATACAGGCCGGATTATCCTCAGGGCCATTAGAACTCCGGATTATCCCTTATTTTTGCAATCTCGATGGAATAGCATTCCTCCAGGTATCACTTAAAGCAGCTAAAGTCAGGTCTATTACTGTTGTCTGCCCGAATCGAACAGTAAGCTTTTCCCCTCCGACCTTACCCAGAACACTGTATTGAACAGAATGCTTTTTTGCTATGTTTTCCAGGTCTGCAAGTCCATCCTTGCCAACGGATACCACTATCCTCGACGGCGCTTCACCGAAAAGAACAGCATCTTTTCTAATACCTTCGTCTATTTTTATTTCCGCGCCCAGCATTCGACCCCTGTCAGCTATGCACGATTTGGACAGAGCCACGGACAAGCCGCCCTTTGAGCAGTTATGAGCAGAATTGATGATGCCTGACTCGATTGCCTCAAGGCATGTCTTCTGGACCGCTATTTCCCTGGTCATATCTATCCGGGGATCTCCTTTTTTCAGTTCATGGACCAGATATAGATATTCGCTGCCCGAAAGATCGTCGGTGTTTTCACCCAGAAGAACTATTATGTCGCCTTCATTCTTAAAATCCCGGGTCACATACCTGTCCGCGTCTTCTATGAGCCCGACCATCCCGACCATCGGCGTTGGGTCCACTGCCCCCTTCGGGTTTTCATTATAGAAGCTGACGTTGCCGCTAATAACGGGAGTTCCCAAAGCTTCACATGCTGCCGAAAGCCCCTCTATGCATTTTTTAAACTGCCAGTAATTTTCGGGTTTCATTGGGTTGCCGAAATTCAGGCCGTCCGTAATGGCGAGAGGCCTCCCGCCTGCACAGGTTATATTCCTCGCCGCCTCAGCTACAGATATCATGGCGCCATTGTAAGGATTTAAATAACAATACCTGCCATTGCAGGTCACGCTAATTGCCAGGGCCTTCTTCGTTCCTTTGACCCTGACAACGGCAGCGTCCGAACCCGCGCCTGCCAGCACTCTGTCCTTATCCATGAAGGTGAACTTTTCATGCATCGATTCTTTGCTTGCAACAGTCGGAGAATCCAGCAGCTTCAATATCACCGCGTTAAAATCATCCGGCTCTTTGATAGAACCTTGATCCAGATTTTTGGTCTCTTTCAGGTATGCCGGCTCTTTTGTTTCTCTTTCATAAAGCGGAGCTTTTTTTGTAAGCGCCTCGGCCGGGACCTCGCAGACCACAACGCCGTTCTCTTTTACCCTCATTATGCCGTCATCGGTGACTTTACCTATCTGAACCGCATTAATATCCCACTTTTTCATTATGCCAAGGGCCTCTTCCTGCCTGTCGCCCTTTAAAATAACAAGCATCCTCTCCTGTGATTCCGACAGCAGAATCTCATAAGGCGTCATGCCTCTTTCCCTCTGGGGCACAAGAGATACATCTATCTCAATGCCGGTCCCGCTTCTTGTAGCTGTTTCACATGAAGAACAGGTAAGTCCAGCTGCTCCCATATCCTGCATCCCGACAACAAGACCTTTTTCGATCAACTCAAGGCAAGCTTCCCTTAAACGTTTCCCGAGTTCCGCATCCCCTATTGCGACCGCATTTTCTATCGCGGCAGACTCCTCGGTTATCTCCTTCGAAGCAAAACTTGCTCCTCCTACGCCGTCTCTGCCCGTATCTCCACCGATGTAATACACGGGGTTCCCGACCCCGGAGGCGACGCCTCTTATGATATTTTCTTTCTTCACAACCCCTACGACGAAGGCATTAACAAGAGGATTGCCCTCATAGCTTTCATCAAAACAGGTATCCTCGCCGACCACGTTGACTTCCGCGACATTGGAGTAATGGGCCAATCCCCTGATGACCTCACTGAACAAGAATTTAACCCTGTCATTATCAAGATTTCCAAATCTTAACGCGCCAAGCCCCGCGATCGGCCTTGCCCCTATCGTAAATATGTCTCTGAGACAACCGCCTATGCCCGTAGCCGAGGCCTCGAAAGGCTCAACTGCAGATGGATGATTGTGAGACTCCATTTTGAATGCAACGCCTAAACCGTCCCCTATATCAACGATCCCACTGTTTTCCTCTCCTGCGCCGACCAACACCTGCCTGCCCTTCGTCGGAAACAGGCTGAAAAGCCTTCTTGAGTTTTTGTAACTGCAATGTTCTGACCACATTGCCGAAAATACGCCAAGTTCAGCAAAATTGGGGTCTCTGCCAAGTAATTTCTTTATCTCGTTAAACTCGGCCTCGGTAAGCCCCATCTCTTTAGCCAGTTCCACATTGACCTTAATAGCTGTCGTCATTGCTTACCCCCTAATGTTTCTTTTTCCCATTCAACAGTAGTCATTAATTTTCAAAAGACATATTCAGTACACGAGACCCGATATTCATTTCCGGAAAAATCCGCGACTCGCACCTACACCGCCTCTATCGTTGAAGGGGGTTTTTTGGTTATATTATAGGTCACGCTTACCACAGCCGGCACTTCTGTTGTCAACCTGCCGGCTAATTTTTCCAGAACTTCGTAAGGCAATCTTGTCGGCGAACCGACTATCGCGTCCCTGCTCTCCCAGCATCTCACTTCTATCTGCAGCCCATAATCCCTTTTGCCTTCTCTTAAACCTGTTACACGGTCCTGATGCAAGATCGCCAGGTACTGAAAAGCGCCTGTTCCGGACAATTCTTCTTCGACGATCTTCGTTGCTTTTCTTACAGTTTCTACTCTTTCCGGAGTTACTTCGCCTATCACTCGCGCCGCCAGGGCAGGCCCCGGAAAAGGCGGTCTTTTGTAAATAGCTTCCGGTAACCCAAGGGCTTTTCCGACCTCTCTCACGCCGCTTTTCCGAAGCTGTATTACAGGCTCTATCACTTGATAACCGTAGGCTTCCTGAGTATCAATACCAAGTTGTTCCAGTATGTTATGCTGTCTCTTTACCCCGGCAACCGTCTCCTCTACGTCCGTGTAGTTAGTCCCCTGCAACAAATACTTCGCGCCGCTATCCTTTACCAGCTTGCCGAAAACCTCCTTATAAAAAGCCTGTGTAATGGCTTCCCTTTTTTCTTCAGGATCCGTGAGTCCTTTTAAAGCGCTGAAAAATTGTTCCCTGGCATCGATAATTTCAACAAGGACACCGAGTTCCTTAAACCATTCCACGATCATCTGCGGCTCATCCTGCCTCATCAGTCCGTTCTCAATAAAATATGTTTTAAGCCTTTCGCCCAGGGCTTTATGCCCCAGCATTGTAACCACGGAAGAATCCACTCCGCCTGACAACGCATTGATGGTCAGACCATCTCCTGTCGCATTGGATATCTCGTTCACCTGTTGTTCGATAAATTTCTTAGGTTCAAGATCGGTCAATTTCAGTTCCGTAACATTCATTTTATTTCCTCCTTCTCGATTTTTTAAAAAAAAAGGCGCTCTTAACCATAAGGTTCAGAACGCCTTTGTCCTTCTCCGAATACTAACATTGTATCAGTAATTGTATTATGTACATTGTTACAGGATGTGTCAAGAAAAATCCTATTTCTATCACATGTCAGTGGAAATTATACACCGGCGTATTCTTTCCATTTCTTCTCAAGTTCCGGATCTTCCACCCATTCGAGAAGATACGAGGTTACCGCCTCGCCCGTCGCTCCCGTATCCCGTCCGGTTATGACAAGTTTTTTTTCGAACTGCCCGCAGATCTCAAGGGCCATATCCAGATGCCTGGCCCTTTCCGGGAAACCTATGTGTCTCAACAGCATCGCGCTTGCCCGTATCATAGAGGACGGGTCCGCGTAGACATCACGTCCTTCTCTGACCATCCTGGGCGCGCTGCCGTGTATCGCCTCGAACATAGCCCAGCGCTTGCCGACATTGGCGCTGCCTGCCGTCCCGACGCCTCCCTGAAGCTGGGCGGCTTCATCAGTGAGAATATCCCCGTAAAGATTGGGCAACACTATAACCTGGAAACCCCTGCGCCTTGCGGGGTCTATGATCTTGGCGGTCATGATGTCTATGTACCACTCGTCCTGCTCTATCCCGAATTCCCTGTATTCTTCCGCTATCCTTTTGGCAATACGCGAAAATCTTCCGTCCGTTGTCTTAATGACGTTCGCTTTTGTGACCGCGGTAACCCTTTTCAGGCCGTTGTTCTTCGCATATTCAAACGCCATACGGATTATCCGTTCGGCCCCCTGTTCGGTTATTACCTTAAAATCGATACTCAGGTCTTCGTCCACGTCGATCCCCCTGGACCCGAGGACGTAAGCGCCTTCAGTGTTTTCCCTGAAAAAGCACCAGTCGATGCCTTCTTTCGGGATCTTTACCGGCCGCACGTTAGCGAAAAGATCAAGCTCGCGGCGCATGGCAACATTGGCGCTTTCAATGTTTGGCCATTCATCACCTTCCTGGGGTGTCGTGGTGGGACCTTTCAGGATCACGTGACAATTTTTTATTTCCTCAAGGACGTCGTCCGGAATCGCCTTTCCGCACTTTGCCCGGTTCTCAATCGTCAGTCCTGAAATTGTCCTGAACTCCACAAGGCCTGACACGACCTCCTTGCGAAGCATATGTTCCAGAACCCGCTGAGCGTGGTTTGAGATCGTCTTACCGATCCCATCCCCCCGGCAAACACCGATTATTATGGGTTTTACTTCCTTGTAATCGACCCAGTCAGTATCTTTCTTCATCATTTCAATACGGCTGAGCTGTTCGCGTATCAGCCGGGCAAAATGATCTTCGGCTTTTCTTATTAAATCGTCTTTTCCCATAATATTTTCTCCGTTTCAAAGGTTTCCACGGGTTCTAGAAAATTATTATATTATTTTAGGAGCTGATTTGCAATGTGAAATAGCCTCTATCGTAAAAAAGGGGACGAAGCCCTGTTATTCATTAAAAAACAGGGCTTCCGCCCCCTTTATCATTAGAGCTCCGGACGCAGTAGAATGGAATTATGAAATGGCCTCTAGTTTATGACAGCCCTGTAAAGATCGGCGACTTGATTCCTGTAATACTTGTTATATATATCCCTGAGGATCTTTTTACTCACTCGTTTGTTTAAATGGCTTACCTTCTTGCATGGTTGGTTCCTTTTCCCTTTAACCGACCCACTAAGATCGCAGGACTGTACATAGTTCTTCTTTTTTCTCATGTTTCACCTCCACTCTTTTTTGCGAATAAGACCCTGCCGTCATACTCGACAATGAATTTTACCTTGTCCCTGCTTTTAATGCTGAAATAGTTCTGCAGGGCCTTTGGTATGAATATCTGCCCCCTGTCAGAAACTGTCGCAAAAAATCTGAATTTTCGTTTTCGCTCCATCCCCCCTCCTTGCTTATAGCAAGTATATAGCAAGTATTTATACTTGTCAAATTAAAACAAAAAAAATATAACCGTTCAGCCATTCACAGAAATGTTTGACCAATTCCTCGCGGGGACGCGAGATTTTCCCGGCGAGAAAATCTCGCTTGAAGGTTGTCCTCGCTCTCCCTCAGGCCTCCGGCCTTCGGGAACCATGCCCGCTCGGACAACCAACACCCCACTCAAAATCGGTCAAACATTTCTCGCAAAAGATAAATTTTGTGATGAACTCATTCACCGGGGCATCAGCCCCGCCCCGGCAACGTGTCTGTCTGGATAAACGACTGCAAAGGAAAAGTGCTGTTTGGGCTACTCCGTGCAGGGATTTTGATCGACGAGCAAGCTTGGTCCCGCCGAAGCCCGATAGCATAAAATTATTTGGCGGAGGCGGGTTGCGAGGAGATCATAGAGTAAAATTTGCCGCTGGAGCAAATTTTACGTCCCCTGGTAGGAGTGGTCCAAACAGCACTTATTTGTGCTTGGTATGCCGCCGGAACAACTGAAATGTTACGTGATTTTTTTAAAGCTGAACTATTACGAAAAAATTGATAAATTAAGAAAAAGTGGACAGCATTTTTTTATTAAATTTTAAATGTTTATGAAGATATGTCTTCGGAAGGGGTGCTCAAGGGTTTTTTTTCTCACTCTTGAGTTTTTTAACTTCATCCTTTAGCTTCTTTATCTCTTCCCGGAGAGATTCTAACTCTTTCCTCAGATTTCTTGTTTTATGCTCTATCTCGTAATATTCCCACCAGTCCAGCCCCATGAACAGCTCCTTATCTCTTTACGTTCGCATTGGGCATAATATCTCATTACCGGTCTTTTACCTTTAATTACCCCACAAACAGGCTTTTACTCGAAAAATTAGGTTCACTTGTAAGCTTTACTCCCAGCTTTCTCAGGCCGGCCTCATCTCCAGGGGTAGGCATATGGGTCATATGCGCTTCGCATCCCTGCAATTCAACAAGTTTTTCCATAACTGCTTTCCCTGTCGGATTCGTCGCCGCGCTTATGCTCAATGCTATCAGCGCTTCCTCAAGGTCCAGGCTAACGTTCTTTGAATTTATAATACTCTCTTTAAATTTTCCTATAGAGCTTATGATCTCAGGGGATAAAAGGTGAATATTGTCCGGTATCCCCGCGAGCTTCTTTATCGCGTTCAGAACAAGGCTCGAGGCGGAGTGCAAAAGGGAGGAATTCTTTCCCGTGATTATAGCTCCGTCCTTGAGCTCCATTGCCGCTCCGCAAAAGATCTCTTCGTTCCCTTTTCCTTTCTCCCGCGCCTCCCTGGCGGCTTCCCTCGCAGGCTCGACAACATTCCTGTCCTCGGGCATGACCTTGAGCTCTTCCATTAACAGTTCCACCCTTTGCACGGTGTCCTTTTCAACAAACCCCATGACATACTCGCATGAAGCCCTGAAATATCTTCTTATCACTTCCTGTCTCGCCGCTTCTTTTACCGCTTCGTCATCCACGATACCAAAACCTGCCCTGTTGACTCCCATATCGGTGGGAGATCTATATATAGACTCGGCGCCGGTTATCTTCTCAAGTATTCTTTTAAGCACCGGGAACACTTCCACGTCACGGTTATAGTTGATGGCAGTTTCATCGTATGCCTCAAGATGAAAAGAGTCTATCAAGTTGAAGTCCTTAAGATCCGCAGTTGCGGCCTCATAAGCGACGTTCACCGGATGTTTCAAAGGTATGTTCCATATGGGAAAAGTCTCAAACTTCGCGTAACCTGAATTTCTGCCTTTCCTGTAGTCGTGATAAAGTTGCGAAAGACATGTCGCCAGCTTCCCGCTTCCCGGACCCGGACCCGTCACGATGACAAGAGGGTTCTTCGTTTCAATATAATCATTGGCGCCGTACCCCTCGTCGCTGACTATTGTGTCCACATCCGTAGGATACCCTTTTGTATAGCGATGCGTATAAACTTTTATACCCCGGCGTTCAAGCTTGTTCCTGAATATCCTGACCGATGACTGATCATCGAAACGCGTTATCACGACGGCCGAGATATCTATGTCCCATTCCCGCAGATCATCTATCAGTTTCAAGGCGTCCGCGTCATAGGTAATTCCGAAATCCGCCCTTACCTTTCTTCTTTCAATGTCTCCCGCGTATATGCATAAAATTATATCAGCTTTATCCTTGAGTTTCTGCAGCAGCCTCATCTTGACATTGGGTTCAAATCCAGGCAGGACTCTCGACGCATGATAATCGAATATGATCTTTCCGCCGAACTCAAGATACAACTTATCCTCAAACTGTCCCACCCTTTCCAGTATGGATGAAGTCTGTTCTCTCAGGTATTTTTCATTGTCAAAACCTGCCCTTGCCACCATGATCTTACTCCTCCTTTTTCCCGTGAGGACCACAGCCCCGCGTCCCCGCAATTTTCAACGGCAGAATGGGTCCTTGACCGAATTACTTTTCACCTTGGTGGGATAAACACCGCTGAAGCACGCCGAGCAAAAACCGTTCTTCAAATCTTTCACCGCCTCCAGCATTCTCTCAAGACTGAGATATTTCAGGCTGTCCACCCCTATAAACCGCCCTACCTCCTCAACTGACGACAACTCGTTCGCTATAAGTTCTTTCCTGCTCGGAAAATCTATGCCGTAAAAGCAGGGGAACCTGATCGGGGGGCAGCTTATCCGCATGTGGATCTCTTTGACCCCGGCCTCCCTTATCGCCGTTATTCTCCCGCTTGTTGTGGTGCCCCTTACGATGGAGTCCTCCACAATGACCACCCGTTTACCTTTTAAAACATCCTTGATCGGATTAAGCTTTATCTTCACGCCGTGTTCCCGCATTTCCTGCGACGGTTGTATGAAAGTCCGGCCTGTATAGTGATTCCTGACCATGCCAAATTCAAAAGGGATACCGCTCAATTCGGAATAACCAAGCGCGGCATAGTTGCCGGAATCGGGAATCGACATGACCAGATCCGCTTTGACCGGGTGTTCCCGGGCAAGCTTCATCCCAAGCCGTTTCCTTACCAGGTACACACTGGCCCCGAAAATATGGCTGTCGGGACGTGAAAAGTAAATGAATTCAAAGATACACTGCGAAACCGCCCTGTCCTGAAAAGGTCTTCTTGACTCTATGCCCTCCCCTGAAATGATGACAAGCTCTCCGGGTTCAATATCGCGAACGTATTCCGCGCCCATAAGATCCAGCGAACATGTCTCGCTTGCCAGAACATACGAACCGTCTTTCATCCCAAGGCAAAGGGGCCGGAACCCCCGGGGATCCCTTACGCCAATAAGCTTATCCTCGGTCAAAAAAAGCATCGTAAAGGCGCCCTCGCAGCGGTTTAGGGCCTCTATCAGCCTTTCCTCGAACGTATCCTTATCCGACCGGACGAGAAAATGAAGCACAATTTCGGAATCCATTGTTGTCTGGAATATGGCGCCGTTCTTTTCCAGCTCCCTCCTGAGTTTGACGGAATTCGTCAGGTTGCCGTTATGCGCTATGGAAACAGAAAATTTATGGTGGCTGATCACAAAAGGCTGGGCGTTCTTGATAATACTCGAACCCGTGGTGGAATACCTTACATGGCCGATAGCGCTGCGCCCCTTCAGCTCTTTGAGCTTCTTCTTGTCAAGAACCTCGGAAACGAGTCCCATCCCCGTAAGCTGGTGTATCCTCCTTCCATCGGAGACCGCCATGCCGCAGGATTCCTCGCCTCTATGCTGCAAAGAATAAAGGCCAAGATAGGTCAGGTTGACGGCAAGTTCGTGGTCGAAGATGCCGAAAACACCGCAATATTCTTTTTTATCGACCGTTTCAGAAAACATAACCGCATCGCGAAAAACGCTTCACCCCTGTCATTTTTGAGTAGTTGTTTCTGTCGTCTTGATCTCCTTATAATAATCCTGAAGGGACTTCGGCAGAACTTCTTCAGCCTTCATGGCGCTTATGCCTTCCACGCTTGCCTCAGCGGCGGCAAGCGACGTTATGTAAGGCAGCTTGTGCTGTATTGCCATCATCCGGATATAACTGTCGTCATGCTTGCTGTAACGCCCTACCGGGGTGTTTATTATCAGGTTGATCTCCCCGTTCTTGATGGCATCAGCAAGATTCGGGCGTCCCTCGTGCAATTTTTTCACCATTTCATTTTCAACACCGTTCTCCCGAAGAAAACGGCTCGTTCCATCCGTCGCGCAGAGCTTAAACCCGAGACCATGAAGCTTTTGCGCTATGGGAAGAAGACCTTTCTTGTCCTTGTCGGCCACGGTAAGTAGAACGTTCCCTTCCATGGGCAACCTCGTGCCGGCCGCTTCCTGAGCCTTATAAAAGGAGCTGCCGAAAGAATCAGCGATCCCCATAACTTCCCCCGTAGCCTTCATCTCCGGGCCGAGCAACGGATCCACCACGGGAAACATGTTGAACGGGAACACGGCCTCTTTGACCCCCACATAAGGCACCTTGCGCTCCTGGGCAAGTTCCGGAAAGTCTTTTATCTTTTTTCCGAGCATTACCTGTGTCGCTATGGCCGCCATCGGGATGCATTTTATCTTGGAAACGATCGGGATCGTCCGCGAAGCCCTTGGGTTAGCTTCCAGAATATACACCTTGTCATCACAGATCGCGTACTGGATATTGGTCAGCCCGACAACGCTGAGCTCCTTTGCTATGGCGGCGGTATACTTCTCTATCGTCTTAATATGTTCTTCCTTGATCGTTCTTGTCGGGATAGCGCACGCGGAATCTCCCGAATGCACGCCTGCCGGTTCGATATGTTCCATAACAGCGGCAACATAGGTTTCCTCTCCGTCCGAGATCGCGTCCACTTCCGCCTCGATAGCGTTCTCGAGGAACCTGTCGATAAGCATCGGGTGTTCCGGGCTGACCTTGATAGCCTCCCTGGCGTATTTCAGGAGCATTTCCTCATCGTATATGATCTCCATACCCCGGCCGCCCAAAACATACGAAGGCCTGACCATAAGCGGATATCCTATTTGTCCCGCTATCTTGATGGCTTCCTCCAGCGAACGGGCTGTCCCGCTTTCCGGCTGGGGTATGTCCAGCGCGAACATCTTTTTCCTGAAATGCTCCCTATCCTCGGCAAGATGTATGTTCTTCGGCGTAGTTCCCAGAATTTTCACCCCGTTGTCTTCGAGTTCCTGCGCTATGTTCAGCGGTGTCTGTCCCCCGAACTGCACTATGACCCCTTCCGGTTTTTCTTTTTCGTAGATCGTCAGCACATCTTCAACGGTCAGCGGTTCAAAGTAGAGTTTGTTCGAAGTATCGTAATCCGTGGAGACCGTTTCGGGGTTGCAGTTGACCATGACGGACTCATAACCCATATCACGCAAGGCGAACGCGGCGTGAACACATGTATAGTCAAACTCTATACCCTGCCCTATCCTGTTGGGGCCGCCTCCAAGGATCATGACCTTTTTATTTGGAGAAACAGGAACGCTGTCCTCGGCTATATATGTCGAATAGTAATAGGCAGCGTTCTCCACACCGCTCACGAGAACAGCCTCGAACCGGCCATGTTTGCCAATCGCTATCCTTCTTTCTCTGACCTCCGACTCCTTAACGTTAAAAAGCTCCGCGAGATACCGGTCAGAAAACCCCCACTCTTTCGCTTTCGCGAGTTTCTCGTCCGGAAGGTCCTTCCATGTATTAGTGAGCAGATCCTCTTCGCACTCTACGAGTTCTTTCATTTCATTTATGAACCATCGTCCGATGTATGTCAGTTGATAAAGTTCCTCCACGCTCATCCCCTTACGCAACGCTTCATACATGAGAAAAATGCGCTGGCTGGATGGCACGGAAAGCCTCTCCTTAATTCTTTCAAGCGGCAGGGCCTTGAACTCCTCAACGCCCAGCCCGTATCTCTTTATTTCAAGCGACCGTATTGATTTCTGGAACGCCTCCTTGAAAGTCTTGCCTATACTCATCACCTCGCCTACTGCCTTCATCTGGGTGCCGATAACGTCCTTGGCCTGGGGAAATTTTTCAAAAGCCCACTTGGCGAACTTTATGACCACATATTCCCCGCTTGGAGCGTATTTCTCAAGGGTCCCTTCCTTCCAGTAAGGTATCTCGTCCATCGTTATGCCGATCGCGAGTTTTGTCGATATCCAGGCGATCGGGAAACCTGTCGCTTTTGAGGCAAGCGCCGAGGAACGGGACGTCCTGGGGTTGATCTCTATCACTACCAGCCTGTCGTCCTCAAGGTTATGCGCGAACTGTATGTTCGTCCCCCCCACTACACCGATCGCGTCAACGATCTTATACGAAAGTTCCTGCATTCTTTTCTGCAGCGGCTCCGGAACGGTGAGCATTGGAGCGGAGCAGAAACTGTCTCCAGTGTGCACACCCATCGCATCAATGTTCTCTATGAAACAAACGGTTATTTTTTGGTCCTTATGGTCCCTGACGACCTCAAGTTCAAGCTCTTCCCATCCGATGACGGATTCCTCGACCAGGACCTGGTGAACAAGGCTTGCCGTCAGACCGCGGTTCACTATTGTCCTTAGTTCCTCCACGTTATACGCGATCCCGCCGCCTGTCCCGCCGAGGGTGTATGCCGGCCGCAAGACAACGGGATATTTCAGCTTTTCCGCTATCTTTTCGGCTTCCTCGACCGAGAAACATGGTTCGGATCTCGGCATCGATATCTCCAGTTTCCTCATAGTCTCTTTGAACCCGATCCTGTCCTCACCTCTTTCAATGGCATCGACCTTAACCCCTATGACTTCCACTCCGAATTTATCCAAAATACCTTCCTTGTGAAGACTTGACACCAGATTAAGACCGGTCTGGCCGCCAAGATTAGGGAGAATAGCATCAGGTCTTTCTTTCTCGATTATTTTTTCCAGAGTTCCCGTAGTCAGCGGCTCTATGTAAGTCTTATCCGCCATACCCGGATCTGTCATTATCGTAGCCGGATTTGAATTTACCAGAATTACCTCATATCCTTCTTCTTTCAAAGCCTTACACGCTTGTGTTCCTGAATAATCAAATTCACAGGCCTGTCCGATTATAATGGGCCCGGACCCGACTATTATAATTTTGCTAATATCGTTTCTTTTAGCCATTTTCTCCCCTTTTTTGCTGGAATGTTCTACCCTTAAAAAAAAAGACGCTCCGCCCCCGGGTTACAGGGTTAGAACGTCTTAAAATAGAATATATAACTTATCATCATTAGTTTAGGATTATCCATTTTTTCCATATTTTGTCAACCGTTATTGCAGTCTTTGCAGTCTTTACGGAGTTCCACGGGGCCTGTAAAAATGCTCTTTCTAATTTAGAGGCCATTTCACAACCCCGTTCTACTGCTGCGGCTGGCTGCAAAATCTATTAGCCGCGTTTTCGTGACAAAATGTCCTCAACGTAGCGCATTGGCTGCGTTTCCGGGTTTTTTGCCACTCAGGCCTTGTGGAGCCCACGGGCAAGCCCGGGGTACCACTCTTCCCGCCGGGGAGGGCGGAAGCCTGCTTGCCCTGAGCGAAGCCGAAGAGAGCAAAGGCCCCCGGCTAAAGCCGGGGTCTGAGTCGAAGGGCTAAAGTTTTTTTCGCTCACCCTCGTTACGAACCGGGTTATGAAATGGCTTCTAGGCAAGCGCGTGGCACCTTTGGTTATTCTCCTTCTACTGTTTAAATGGAGCAAAGCAAGTCGAGAAATCTCATGAATGACCCACATGTGTTTAGAACATAGTTATTATTTTGTGCTTGCAATTTTCTATTTTGATTGTTATAAATGATTAAGCAGAGGAAGGGCCCTTGTTACCCTATTAGTATAATTGAATCTCGGTAAAATCTGGAGGATCAGATGAAAGCCCTGAAACCATTTCTTTCCTGTCTCATAATATTTGCTTTTTTACTGACCTTTTCTTACGCCCAGGATGTTCCTGATCAGGAGACTCCTGCGAAGAAAATTGTCGAAAAAGAACTTCAGAAAGAAACGGATCGTAAGCAACGCGAACTCGAAAGGCAGCAGAAAAAAGCTGCCAGAAAAGCTCAGCTTGAAAAAGAAAAACAGGCGCGTGAAGCAGAGCGGGCAGAATTAAAGAAACAGAAAGAGCTTGAGCGGCAAAAAAAGCAGCAGGAGCTTGAAGAGAAAAAGAAACAGCGAGAACTTGAAAATCAGCAACGCGAGCTCGAAAGGCAGCAGAAAGAAGCTGCCAGAAAAGCTCAACTTGAAAAAGAAAAACAGGCGCGTGAAGCAGAGCGGGCAGAATTAAAGAAACAGAAAGAGCTTGAGCGGCAAAAGAAGCAGCAGGAGCTTGAAGAGAAAAAGAAACAGCGAGAACTTGAAAATCAGCAACGCGAACTCGAAAGGCAGCAGAAAAAAGCTGCCAGAAAAGCTCAGCTTGAAAAAGAAAAACAGGCGCGTGAAGCAGAGCGGGCAGAATTAAAGAAACAGAGAGAGCTTGAGCGGCAAAAAAAGCAGCAGGAGCTTGAAG
>JAYEOV010000036.1:0-12322 GCA_034723315.1 Candidatus Omnitrophota bacterium
CATGTACGGGAAAGCAAACGCGAGATTATCCGAAGTTGAGACGCTTAACGAGATGGCCGGCCCGGTTTTCAAAATAAAGAACGACCCGCGCATAACACCTGTGGGAAGATTTTTGAGAAAATTCAGTATGGATGAACTCCCGCAGCTTTTCAACGTGTTCATAGGGCATATGAGCCTGGTCGGACCGAGACCGCCGCTTCCGAAAGAGGTGATACAATACGAACCCTGGCACAGGAGAAGGTTATCCATGCGTCCGGGGCTTACCTGTTTGTGGCAGATACGCGGGAGGAACAAAGTTGATTTTAATGAATGGATGCGTCTGGACAGGGAATATCTGGATGGCTGGTCATTGTGGCTCGACTTTAAAATTTTAATGAAAACGATCCCAGTTGTTCTATTCGGGATCGGTTCTTACTGATCTTCATAAATCGGAGTAAAAAAATGAGAAAAAAAACTTTATTTACGGTATTGGTTCTTGTCGTATCGGGTGTTGTTTTATCCGGGTGCGGCCGGAAACCGGCAGAAGTGGATGGCGATACCCGGGTAGTCGCGAGGATAAACAATTATGAGTTGACCTCGGTAGACCTGAAAAACGAGATCGATCTTACGTCAGCGACAAGATACCTGGCGGCGGATCCGGCCAGGGCAAAAGAAGAATTCCTGGAAGACATGATAATAAAAAAGATCTTGATCCAGGAAGCGCAGAAGCAGAACTTTGATAAGGATAAAGCATTCATGAAAGAAATAGAGAGATACTGGGAACAGGCCCTGTTGAAACTTCTGATAAAGAAGAAGACTAAAGAGCTGCTGCGGGAAGTTGGCAGCAAGGAGGAAGCGCAAAAAGAGCTCGAAAAATGGATCGATGGTTTGCGCGATCAGGCAGACGTTACGGTTAATAGAGAGGTTCTGGAAAAAATTGAGTTGAAATCAACTCAGGAGGACTGATATGGAAAACAGACGGCACATTTATTTTATAAAGAAAAAATTCCAGCGCAATTTCATACTTAAATTCTGCGGCCTCATTGTAATAGGAGCGGTAATTTCCGGCTCCATCATCTATGCGATGTCAATATCCACTGTTACGACCACTTTTGAGAATTCGCGGCTCATAATGAAAAGCACCGCCGATTTTATATTGCCGGCTGTGCTCCTGGCAAGCGTCGTAATGATCGTACTCATAGGCCTGGCGACAATAGCGGCTACGCTTTTCACATCGCACAGGATAGCCGGGCCCCTTTATCGTCTGGAAAAAGACATAGAGGAGATAACTTCCGGGAATTTAAAAAAAAGGTTTCACCTGCGCAAAACTGATGAGATAAAAGCCCTTGCGGAAAGCCTGAATAATATGGCGGAGACGCTCAGATCTGATATAGATAAAGTGAAGAACGGCATTTCCGATCTGGAATCAGGCGCCGTATCCGGCGAAATGAAGGACAGGTTGAAGAATATTAAAGCGCTTCTCGCGAAATTCATTACTTAAGAGAGGGGTATGCGCGCAAGGATCCTGGCAAACAGGGTAAATTTAAAAGAACTTATACCCGTTATTCTATGTATGGGTATATATATAATCGTCTTTTATCCGTCCGTTTTTGCCGAGCACATTAATGTCCCTGAAAAAAGCGGCGTTGCCGGGAACATAACATCCAAAAGTTATGTTAGTCCACAACAGGGAGAATGGCGGACTGAAAAAAGCGCTTATTTTGACATATATTACAGGCCGGACGCGAAATTAAAAAAGATAGAGAGAAAATTGAGAAGGCGGGTAGGATTCTATGACAGAAAGGATCTATCGACCGGTTTTTTAAACAGTATAGAGAAGAAAATAGCCTACAGAATGGACCTTTTGTTCAGCCGCGCTAAAGACATCCTTGGCATGTATCCCCGCGTAAAAGGTGTGAAAATAATGATCCTCAAGGATAGGAAAGAGCTTAACGCCGAATATTACAGAATATTCGGAGAAAGACAGAATTTCAAATCGTTTTACATTTATAAACACAATACGATCTATACCACAGAAAAAGATATTTCCGATTCAGTACTGGCTCACGAAATGGGGCATGTAATCGTTGACCACTTTTTTGTCGTGCGGCCGCCCGAACAAGTGCGTGAACTGCTTGCTCAGTATGTTGATCTGCACCTTGAAGATGCCGGGTATTAGAAAAGGGAACAAAGGAAAATGGAACAAGGGGAAAGTGAACAAAAGCTTGACTTTTCATGTATGCTTTTGCTACGATATCAATGTGGTTTTTTACAGAAGGGGGGGGTGTTATTGAGATGAAGAAACTATTTTTATTTTTCATCGCCGGCGCGGTCATCGCAACGGGGATAACGGCGTTTTCTTCCATGGCGCACGCGGACGCTATGACCAAGGCGGAATTTGCCGAACTTCTCGTAAAGTCTATCGGTATAGAACTTCCTGCCGGCTCAGAAGATCTTTCGGCGGAAGAATATTTCGAAGTAATGGCAAACGCCTTAGCCGTAACCGGCATAGACGATTTTGTCGGCGCGGAGGCGAACGAGCCGGTCACTTTTGACTATTTCGTTGAGGTCACTTATGCCATGTCCGGTCAGGAAGAAGATGTAAGCATCGAGGAAAAACTCAAGTATCTTTTTGATACTTACGGGATACCCCGGCGTGGCTTGAACAAAACGCTGACACCGGCCGAAGCGGCGGCATTTCTTAATAATCCCGCATTTGCCGCGTTAATAGCCGAGGGTTTTAGTCCCGTGGGAATGGGAAGAGTGGACAGAGCAGGTACGGAAGCCCCCGGGTATAAGTTTGAAAGAACAGCCACTCAGACTTAGAAAGAGCAGCGTTTTTTTTAACCTGTTCCGGGCTGAAATAGAGCATGGATCAGGTTTCTAAATTTTCGTTTATCCCAATGGGATAAGAGAGATAAGGTATGAGAACGATATATGCATGTATTTTGGCAATTGCGCTGTTGCTGTTGTTCAGCTGCCGCATTTCATACGCGGTAATGATCGTCCATGAAGGCCTGCCGAATAAAGAAGGGGTTAAGCCGGATCCGCTAAGCCCTACTCTCAGCAATCCCAACCTTCCGAATCGAAAAGGGGTAAAGATCGATCCCGCGATAGTGCATGCCGCGTTCAAGACGGAGGGGCAGTTTGACACAAACGTTTTTCTGGAGAACGAAAACGAAAAATTCGATTACCTGACGATTCTCACGCCCGAGGCGGGGCTTGAGTTGTCATTCGGCGACAATAAATTCAGCGTTGATTCTGAAACGGAAATCAATCTTTTCAGCATTCATAAAGACCATTCTTACGTTGACGAGCGTTTAAGAGGTGTGCTTGAAATCAACTGGACCGATTATAAAATTTTTATTACGGACGTTTACAAGTATTTTTCTGACAGGTCGGGCTCGGAAGATGTCCGCCGGGTAAAAAGGCAGAATAATTTTTTCAGGGTCGGCGGCGCGGCGCTGTTTGAACAACTGGAGTTTGACGTCGGCTATACGTTCGGCGTGGAAGACTATTTATGTTCCGATGTGATCTTTTTTGGTTCAGGAGGGAGAACGATTACCTATCAGGACAAGGACAGGTTCCTGAACATTTTTGGTGCAAACATAAGCTACCGTTTTTTGCCGAAAACGTCCTTATTGATCGAAAGCTATCTCGGGTTCATCGATTATCACACCAATAAATGCTCGGATTCCTGGTTTACGGAAACATTGTTGGGTTTACAGGGAGATCTCAGGGAAAATTTTACAAGTAGTTTAAGTGTGGGGTTCAGGTATCAGAAGTATGACGAATCTGAAATGACAGATAGCAACGATTTTGTAGGCCCCGTAGTCAGGGGAGGGCTGACTTATTCCGCGACAAAGGATGACAAATTCGACCTGCTCCTTGAAAGAGGCGTATTTGAATCCACTTTCAATAATATGAATTATTATATCATAAACCACGCGGGGCTTAGATATACCCATTTTTTCAGCAGAAAATTATCCCTGGGTTCATTCGGTTATTACCAGCTTAACCTTTATCCCAGCGACGCGACTATAAATGACGTGATAAAGGCAAGACGCGACCATCTATACGGCGCCGGCGCCGTACTTAGATATGATATAAAAGAATGGATCTCGTGCGAACTTAACTATGAACATCGTAATAGAAGATCGACGTTTGGAACATTCAATTACAATGACGATCTGGTTACCATAAGCGCGACAGTCGGTTTTTAGATCGAAGGATTAACAGGAAACCACCGCTTTTAAGTGAGTGGTTTCTTTTGTCTAAGGGGGCCGCATGACGGAATTTAAGAAATTATTAACGATCCCGCTCATATTAAGCCTTATTTTTGTCCTGAGCGCCGGGACGGCCTTAGCGCAGAGATCAGAGTATAAATTGCAGCCGGCCGATGTCCTGAACATAACCGTTCACGAACAACCGGACCTGACCACCAAAACAAGAGTAACCTCGGACTATTACATAACTTTTCCGCTTATCGGAGAGATCAAAGTTGAAGGCATGACGGTTCAGCAACTCGAGCGGGAATTAAAGAAATTGCTCGAAAAGGACTATCTTGTCAACGCCCAGGTCCTGGTTTTCATAGAAGAATACCATCCCAGGCAGGTTTCCGTTATAGGCGAGGTGAATAACCCCGGCAAATTTGATATGCCGGATGAAAAGGATATGACCCTCCTTGAAGCCATAGCTATGGCGGGCGGCTTTACGGAAGACGCTGAAGTGAACAAGACAAGGGTCATACGCGTAGAGAACGGAAAGAAAAAGACCATAATAATAAGGGTAAAGGATATCACCGAAAAGGGCGAAAAGGAAAAAGACATTATTCTCGAACCCAATGATATAGTTTTTGTCCCGGAGAGTTTCTTTTAAACGAACGCGATATAATGGATACGTTAAATATTGAGCAGGAACTGAACCTGAAGGATCATATAAATGTGTTGCGCCGCAGACGCGGCGTAGTCATTTTATTTTTTATTACCGTTGTTTCCGTAGTTACGATCGGCAGTTTGATAATGAAACCCGTCTACCGCGCAACGGCAACTTTGCTGATAGATACTGAAAGCCCGAACGTCCTGACCACCTCAGGAGTAGTGGCCCTGGAGTCGCAGCACTATTTTTCCTATAAGGAATACTACCAGAGCCAGAAAGAAATTATTACCTCGTTGTCCATAGTCAGCAAGGTATTTGACGAGTTTGACCTCGCGAAGTCAAAAGAGTACGCCAGGGCGAAAGAGCCGCTGAAGAAGTTTTTAAAGACCATAAAAGTGGAACCGGTGCGCGACACGCGGTTGCTCAAGCTGAATGTCGATAATAAAAATCCGGAACTGGCCGCTAAGATAGCCAATCGCATAGCCGGGATATACGTAAAGCGCAATCTTTATTACATAAGCAGGGATGAGTTGATGAACCTCTTGAAGAACGAGTATTTAAAATTAGAAGCAAAATTATCCGAATACAGCAAGATATACAAAGGTAACCATCCTAAAATGGCGCGCTTGAAAAAAGAAATGGCTGAAATGTCCAAAAGGATCGAGAAAGCGAAGAAAACGACATTTGACGCTGATTTTTTTGGCGAAGAAGGAACGCAGGCCGGTTACAAATACGCCCTGGAGGGCTTCAAAGCCAACAACGTCAGCATACAGGACCCTGCCGAAGTGCCGGTTGTTCCCATAAGGCCGAAGAAACGCCTGAACGTGTTTCTTGCGGTGATAGTCGGCCTTTTCGGCGGGACCGGCCTGGCGTTCTTTTTTGAATATCTCAACGATACGGTAAAAGGCATCGAGGATTTAAAATGTGTAGCAGAGTGGCCTTTTTTGGGAAGTGTGCCGAAGATCGGTAATAACGGTAAAATGACAGAGTTTGAAAAAGATCTTTTAGCGCACATTAAGCCAAAAGACTCCGCTTCAGAAGCATACAGAACGATCCGAACGAGCATATTTTTTTCGTCCATAGAAGAGCACCCTTTAGAGAGTATCGCTATTACCAGCCCCGGGCCACGGGAAGGGAAAACCACAACGGTCTGCAATCTCGCGATAGCAATGGCACAGAGCGAGAAACGCGTGCTTCTGGTGGATGCTGATATGAGAAAACCGCGTTTGCATGAGATCTTCAAGAAAAATAATGAAAGGGGATTAAGCACCTTTCTTTCGTCTCAGGCGGAATTTGATAATATAATCCAGAAAACCGATATCGAAAACATCTTTCTGGTTACCGGCGGCCCCCATCCGCCGAACCCGTCAGAATTACTTTCCAGCCATAAAATGAAAGAATTTGTCGCGGCCGCCAAACAAGAATTTGATCTTATTTTATTTGACACGCCCCCTGTGGCGGTAGTTACGGACGCTGTCGTCATTTCACGGTTTATAGACGGTATTGTCATGGTGATAGAAAGCGAAAAAACTTCCAGAAGAGTCCTGCCGCGCATTTTCCAGACTTTAGAGAACGCCAGGGCAAAAGTTATCGGAACCATCCTTAACAAGATATCAGTTACAAGCGGCGACTACGCTTACCATTATTATGCCCGCTATTACGGGAAAGATAAAGTAATCAAATAAACATCAAAAATAGGGGGACAGCGCCCCTATTTCCGCTTTGAAAGTAAAGGGAAATAAGGGCGCTGTCCCCCTATTTTTAAACTCGTAACTTCTTTTGTTTACAGAAGTTGCAACATCCCCAAAAGGCTATTTCTCCTATTTGCTATCCCTTTAACAGGAAATAAGGGCGCTGTCCCCCTATTAAATATTAATATTAATAATAAATTTGCAATATTTTTGTGGACATAACTGCCTTTTTTATGGTATAATGCGCAAATAAAAGGTTATATTATAATAGTAGAAATTTTAAAAATTATACTATTTTCAAAATGTTTTACCCTGAGCAAGTATAACGTCTCGAAGGGTTTGCAATAACAGGCTTATTTTTTGCGATAAGCTGAAGTTACAAAAGAAACAATTATGAAATAAATTAATTGTAAATATAGGAATACGTGATGAAAAGGTTGTTTAATATACAGAGTTTATGGTTTAAAGTTGTCGCGACAGGCGCGGTATGTCTGTTTGTGCTTAACGATTTTTCTTTCGCGCTCCAGCCTGTAGAAATACGAAACAGCGATCACACGCTTTCTCCGGTCTCAAGGTTTGCTACTGTAGTCAGGATCGAAGACCAGGACGGTAGATCTCTTCTTGTTGAAGATGAACCGGGAAAATCAAATCTGACAAGAGACTTTCAGGAAGGCGCAGCATTCATTTATTTGAACCGGTTAATATGTCGCGTCCTGGAGCTTTTCGGCAGTAAAATCAGCGCAGAAGGTTTAAAAGAGATCATCAGAGAAAACATTTCGCATACGGATTTTACAAGATTTGATCTGGAAGAATTGTATAAGGAAGGCGACACTTTCTATCTTCCCTATAAAGAAGACGATGGCCGGACACAAATCCTGCGTTATTATCTGCCTGCGGGTAAACCCGCGGAATTCCCGGGCAAACCTTCGATCCCCGTCGGGACCGGGACTGCGCGCGAAAGCGGGGAGGGCGCGTCTTTCTCGACTCCTCAAGACAGGGAACAATTTGATCGTCGTCCTGTTGACGCGAGCCTTCTGCATGAAGCCTATGTCAAACACGACATGGCAGTAAAGAGTATCGTGAACCCGGACAATAAGCCGTTGGTAGCGGTCTATGGCGCAGCCGGCGGGGATATCTCAAATTTCCTCCTGTCAACCAACGCGACCGAGGCATATTTTATTTCTGAATACAGCTGGCGATTTACACGCCTTTCTCCAAAGGATTTGAAGAAATGTTTTGAAAGCAAAGATCCTGATAAGTATATAGACAGGTATCTGAGGAGAGATCTTTATTTCGAAAAGTTCTATACGGGTTTCACGAACAAAGCTGCGTTAGATGAAAAGCGTAAAAATGTCGCCGCGATCGCTTATGAATTGAAAGCAATGGGTGTGGATCTGAAAAAAGTGCGTGTCGAGGCGGTTCGCGCCGGCAGGTTCCGCCGTTATCCGAAAATAACATTCAGCTGGAAATATAAGAACGCGCAGAAACAGGATTACTCCATAGTATTTATAGACGCGGATATTACCAAGCCTGAGCAGTATAAAGAAATATTAAACGGTAAATCCATAGATCTTTATTACCAGAAGGCCGGCAATAAAATAGCGTTAGACTATAATAAAGCAGAGAACAGTTTCATACGTGTCATAAATAATTATTTAAAACCGGGTGGATATTTCATAACTGACGACTACATTTTTCATCCTGAAAAAGTCAGTTATACAGATAACGGTCCGTGGTTTCCGCTGCCATTGAGTGAAAGCAAAATCCCGGGGATCGAAAGTTTCGAACGCGAAATCTCTGAAATCAGAAGCGCCGACTACTGTCCCGAAGGATATCCGGGTAGAAGAGAAGCTTTTTCCTACGGATGGAATGTAAGGCTCAGGCAGAAGCCGCTTTCATTCGCGCCGGTTGAACCGCCTGCCATTGCTCTTGTAAAAGGAAGAGGCAAGTGGGCCCAGTATGCGTTAAACCCCGACCAGCATGAAATTATCAATGCCACATGGAGAATATTATGGAATAAAGGATATGGGCTCCCTGAAGATGATGAAATCGTCTCGGAGATTACAGGTATACTGGATGAAAAAGGCGTCAAGGGCGATCTTCCCGTCCATATCCACAGCCCGCCTCAAAAAGTGTTTCTCGATACATTGTATGAACTCGCGCGAAACATGAATGTGTATTTCCCTCCCAGGGGGCAGTTCAGGCTTATCACCCATCCGGGAACTTACAGGGACAGGGAAACGGGCCGGCCTAGATCCTGCAATATGCTGGTCCCGCGGGAAGAATTCACGTTTTTGAAAGAACTGAGGCAGGAAGACCCTGAATCTTATTGGGAATGGCTTGATCATGAGGTCGCGCATCTCGCTGACAGAGCAAAAGGCGGGAAGAAGACAGAGAAACAACTTACGCGAGAATATCCAATAGAAAAATTTCTGGGCGCGGTCTCTGTTGAAGGAAAAGAGGCGGCTGAAAAAAATCCGGGAATACAGAAAAAACCCGCGCGGGTCATTGGTGAAAAGAAGATACTTCGAGTGTTTAAAAAGGGGAACGTTCGCTGGGGTCAAGTTACAAAAGAAGCAAAGCTTCTCATGGTCAAAAAACTCGCCAAAGCCCTAAAAAAAGAACCGGGAGCCTTAAACACAGCTGATTTTCAAAGGAAAATACCCCGATTCAACAATAAAAGCCTTGGGGGATTCTTATTCTGGGCAGAAAGGGAATTCAATGTGACGATAGGCATTGCTGAGGCATTAAGTCGGTTAAAAACACATTTAGGAATAACTGATCTGCTTGAGCCGGTATTGGTTTCTTCTGAGCCGTCACCGGAATTTATCCCTCCGCATGAGGAAACAAAAGGCGCGTCGGGGTCGGGGCAGGCAGGCCGCAGAGAGACCGCCGTATCTGACGAACCTGAAAGTCCGGATATTCCGGACCTCGAGAAAAAAGCCCAGGATTTCATTGATGCCGTCATTATCCCGGCGTACAAAGCCAGAACAAAAAAGCAGGGAGAAAAGATCGTAATCGGTATTGACACAAGCTGGATCCCGGATATACAACAAGCTGCTATACAGAGGCTCGTAAACGGATTAAGCTTATTGTCGGAACGCAAAGGCTTTGACAACGTAATAGTAAAAAGGGGGAAAGGGATAAAACTGGCGGATGAGTTACTCAAATTGGATGAAATCGCCAAAAACAAAATTCCTCTATCAAACATAGTTATCCTCGGCGACCGGAAAGTGCTTAATTCAAAAGCGTTCGACCCGCTAAGAAATCCGGATGCGGAAAAGGACGGAGCGTTTTTCGCGGAAATAGCTCTGCCCGAAGGCTTTCCGGAAAACAGTTATATAAGGCTTCTTGAAATGCTTACAATAGCAGTTCAGCTCGCTTTTGGAGGAAAAGCGCCCCCGGACGATCCTTTTATAAAAATTATTCAGGATGGCCCAAGGGTTTTTCTATTCATTCCCAAACCAGAGCCTTTTGAATTCGAAGAGCTAAAAAAGATATACGAGAACCAGAAACAGGTCATACGCGCAGCGTAATTTTCAAACAATAGGGGGACAGCGCCCCTATTTCCATTTACTTTCGAAGCGGAAATAGGGGCGCTGTCCCCCTATTATTTGACAACATTCCATATTTTGTATAAAATGGCACTACCATGGCAAGAATTGCAAGGGTAGTAGCAGTAGGGTTTCCCTATCATATAACCCAAAGAGGCAATTATAAACAGAATGTGTTCTTAAGCGATGAAGATCGGTACAAATATTTGAAATGGCTTAAAGAATACAGCAGGCATTACAAGACCGAAATATTGGCATATTGCCTGATGAACAATCACGTGCATTTTATTGCCATACCCCACCAGGAAACTTCTCTGGCCAGAACCTTCAATATAGCTCATATGAGATACTCGCAATATTTTAATAAAAAGATCGAGGCAGCCGGGCATTTGTGGCAGGGACGCTTCTATTCATGTATCCTGGATGAAAAACATCTCTATTCAGCGATAAGATATGTAGAAAGAAATCCGGTTCGGTCAGGGTTGGTGGAGAAGCCCTGGGATTGGAAATGGTCAAGTGCAGCTATTCATATGGGCAAGGGAAGTGATAATTTTGGGTTAGGAAAAGTAGAAAGATTTATCGATGTAGGTGATTGGAAAGAATACCTTTCAGAGCTTGACGATAAGGACGCAATTACCTTGATAAGAAGACATACAAAAACCGGGCGTCCGCTTGGCAATAGCGATTTCATCGAGAAATTAGAAAAAATGTCTGGAAGGATATTGAAATTGAAAAAAGCGGGAAGACAGAAGGGAAAATAGGGGCGCTGTCCCCTTATTCTAAAGGAGGAGGATCATGACTCAACTTAGAGAACTATATCGGTGTGAAATATGTGGTAACGTAGTCGAAATAGCACATGAAGGAGCTCCTGCGCTTGTGTGCTGCGAACAGCCTATGATAAAACTGGAAGCGAAAACCGGAGACGAAGGGAAGGAGAAACATGTTCCCGTGGTAGAGGAAACGGATAGTGGAATTAAAGTCAAAGTTGGAAGTGTAGGACATCCGATGGAAGAGAAACATTATATCAAGTTTATTGAAGTTTTGGCCAAGGATAAGGTTTTACGCGCAGAATTGAACCCGGGCCAGGCTCCGATGGCCGAATTCTGTGTGGCCAAGCCGGATATAATAGAGGTAAGAGAATTTTGTACGGTCCATATGTTATGGAAAAGCCGGTGAACAACTATAAGCTTTAAAAAAGGGGGGTGTTGTAATATGAAAAGTATAAAAGGAACAAAAACAGAAAAGAATCTCCTTGCATCTTTTGCGGGAGAATCTCAGGCAAGAAACCGTTATACCTATTTTGCCGGCGTGGCAAAAAAGGCAGGCTTTGAACAGATAGCAGCGATATTCCTGGAAACCGCTGATAATGAAAAGGAGCACGCAAAGAGATTTTTTAAACTTTTAGAAGGTGGTGAGGTAGAGATCGCAGCAAGTTACCCGGCGGGGGTTATAGGAGATACTGCAGCTAATTTAGAAGCCTCAGCAGCGGGAGAGAACCTTGAGTGGACAAAGCTTTACAAAGAGGCAGAAGAAACAGCCAGAGAAGAGGGTTTTGAAGAAATAGCCGTTCAATATAAGGAAATCGCGGAAGTCGAAGAGCAGCATGAAAAGCGATACAGGGAACTATTAAAGAATGTAAAAGAGGGCAAGGTGTTCAAAAAGGATACTGTGGTTAAATGGAAATGTCGTAATTGCGGATATGTCCATGAAGGAAAGGAAGCGCCTGAAGAGTGCCCGGCATGCAAGCATCCGCAGGCGTTCTATGAGCTTCTTTGCGAAAATTATTAGAACAAATTATTAGTTAGCAGAAAAAGGGGAGGTGGATATGGGGAACATGTTTGCAGGAAGTGAAATAGTAGAGATGGGGATCCAGATAGAAAAGAATGGCAGAGATTTCTATAATGGATTAGTAAGTAGATCAAAGGATCACAAAGCTAAGGAAATATTCAAGTACTTGGCAGGGGAGGAAGAAAAGCATATAGCTGTGTTTCAGAATATTTTAGATTCGGTGCATAGATATGAACCGGTAGAGGCATACCCTGGGGAATATTTCGCCTATATGAATGCCCTGGCAAGTGAATATGTATTTACTCAAAAGGATAAAGGGCAAGAGATAGCCAGAAACACAAAAAACGATATGGAAGCGGTTGAACTGGGAATAAAGTCGGAAAAAGATTCTATCATATTTTATGAAGGGATGAAAAAAGTGGTACCCGAACA